>JACPQU010000007.1 GCA_016190305.1 Bacillota bacterium | reverse complement strand
CGGAAATGGATCGGATCTGGGAACAGGCCAAACGGGAGGAGAACAGGTCCAGCAGGCCAAACAGCAGATCCTGCAAGGAAGAGAAAGTTCTGGAATAGAAATCCAGGATTAGCCGGACTAGCAGGAATTTCCTGATCGCCGGAGAACGAATCTGTCAACCACCAACAGGCAGGAGGGGTTTAGGTTTGAATAAGGCGGAATTGATTGGCACCGTAGCCGAAAAGTCCGGACTTACCAAGAAAGACACCGAGCGGGTTACCAATGCAATCTTCGATACGATTCAGGAAGCCCTTGGGGCTGGTGAGAGGGTTCAACTGGTCGGCTTCGGAACCTTCGAGGTTCGCAACCGTGCCGCCAGGGAAGGCCGCAACCCCCAGACCGGCGAGGTGCTCAGGATCCCCGCCACCAAGGTGCCCAGCTTCAAAGCGGGAAAGGTGCTCAAAGACAAGCTTTCCTAATTTAAATATCTTTTTAAATCAGGCCCCTTCCGGGGTCTGGTTTTTCTTTTCCGCAGGGGTGAGGAAACTGCGTCTAGATCGCTATCTTAAGCTTGCCAGGGTGATCCGGCGGCGGACTGTGGCCAGGGAGTTCTGTGACCAGGGAAGGGTAAAGGTCAACGAACACCTGGCCAAGGCTTCCCATCAGGTCGCCCCCGGGGATGTGCTGACCGTCGATTTCGGCTACAAGACCACCAGATTTAAGGTTCTCGAGCTTCCGGTACCGGGGGCGGCCCGAGAGACCCCTCCCTACGAAACCCTGTCGGAGTGGAAACCCACTTAGTGGAAACCCACGCCATCAACAAGCATGAAATCATCAGATCGCCTAAGATCTCCTGGCCCGCCTTGTCGCATCAAGCGACCCTCCCTGAAGCATAACTAACCTCACACTTAACTTCACACTGAAGCTTCCGGAGGGCGATGCAATGCGCAGCTTCTGGGGGAAGTCGCCCCGGCTCCGTAGATTCGGAAATCTCCACCGATTCGGGAAACCAGCGACCCTGATGGCCCTGATCCTGGTCATGGTCCTCACGGCCGGCGCCGGCTGCCGGCTCTTCAAGCGGCCGGTGCCCGCGGCCAAACCGCCGCAGATCCCGAAGGCCGTGCGGGTCGGGGACCGGGCTGAGCCGGAGATCACGGTGTACATGGCTGATACCGGCGGGACGAAAAAGATGAGGATGGAGGACTACATCGAAGGCGTGGTCGCGGCCGAGATGGATCCGGATTGGCCCATCGAGGCCCTGGCGGCCCAGGCCATCATCGCCCGGACCTTCACCCTCCAGCAGATCGAAACCAACGGCGGGGTCCCGGATCGGAAGGCCCATGCTTCCACCAGCAAGGACGAGTTCCAGGCCTACGATTCCGGGCGCGTCAATGCCAGGGTGAAGAAGGCGGTCGAGATCACGCGTGGCAAGGTGATCGGCTATAACGGAAAGCTGGCTCGGTCGCTGTTTTCCGCCTACGACGGCGGGATCAGCGCTACGCTGGAGGAGGCCGGCTTCGAAGGCAAGGAGCCTTACCTGACGGTGGTCAAGTCGCCGGATAGCGGGACGATCCCTGACGAGGTCAGGAACTGGAAAGCCTCATTCCCCGTCTCGGAAGTCAGGAGCAAGGTCAAGGCCCTTACGGGCAAGGACCCTGGTGCGGTGGGGAAGGTTTCGGTAGTGAAAAAAGGCCCCTCCGGCCGGGCCTTGTCGGTGCAGGTGGGAGACGCCCGGATCACCGGCCCCCAGTTGAGGCTGGCCCTGGGTCCGGATCGGCTCAAGTCCGTCCTCCTGTCCCAGGCGAAAGTATCGGGAAACAAGGTCGAATTTGCCGGACGGGGCTATGGCCACGGCGTCGGTCTGTCCCAGTGGGGAGCCAAGGTGCAGGCTGATAGGGGCAAGAAGGCGGAGCAGATCGTCCGCACTTACTACAAAGGAGCCTCTGTCTTCACGATTTGGGACTGATTTGGGAATTTAAGCCGTTATAGATCGCCCCCGGCTGCATAAGATGGAAGGAAAGCAGGACAAGGGAGAGGAGGGCGGCCGGGTGGAAGAGCGGGAATCGGCCGGTTACAAGCACCGGCTGGTCTTGGTCAACCGGGAAGAGGCCACCCTGGAAGGGGTGCTCCATCTGGAGAGCTTCGACGACCAGGAAGTCGTCGTCGAAAGCGAACTGGGGATGATGGCCATCCGGGGGGAGAACCTCCACATTCGGCAGTTGAACCTTGAGACCGGTGACCTGGCCATCGAGGGTCTGATCAAGAGTATTGACTACATGGAGGATTCCGGTTTTTCCGGCTTCAAGGGGCGCGGCAAGGGGCTCTTGGGGAGACTGTTGCGCTAAGATCCCGCACCCTCTTCCCGCCGCCGGCATACTATGGCGATGCCGTGCGGAAGGGAGAATGGGGCTGTTTGGATACCTTGATGATCCAGGCCAGAGCCCTCGCTGGAGCGAGCCTGGCAGGCGCCGGAATCACCCTGCTCTTTGATTGTTACCGTGGCGTGTACCGGAGCGGGACGCGTCCCCCAAGTCAAAAAATGATGGCGGCCGGTGACCTGACCTTCTGGATGGTCGGCACCGGCTTGATGTTCCTGACCCTGTTGGGAACAACTTGGGGCGAACTCAGGGCGTCTATGTTCCTGGCGATGGGCGGGGGCTCGCTGGTCTACCGGACCACAGCCGGAAGGTTCGTCGCCCGGCGGACGGTCAAGACCTGCCGCCGGGCGAGGGCGGGAATGGCCGGGGCGTACACCCGCTCTGCGGCAACCGTCCGCCGCGCGGAAGATAACGTAGTCGGGTGCATCAAGAAGATCGAGACGTGGTCCGCGGTCCCCGCCGCTAAGCTCTCGAACCTGGCCGGTCTTCCCGCGAAGCCGATTTCCCGGGCCCGCAATTCCCTCTCCGAGAGCTGGAAACGAAATCCCTTGCATCGGAAACTCACCAGCCTCCGGAAGCAGCCTGTGGAGCCCTGAGGAGAAGCTTGTGGAGCCCAATGAGGAACTCTTGCGGAGAGAACCCCGGAGAAAGGAATTATCCCACCCCGCCGTAGAACCTAAGGCTCATCTGGAACGAGGCCAATGGGGGATCCCCTGTGCGATTCCAGGGATGATATGATCCCGGGGATGACCAGGTTTCCGGCAAGGGGTGAATGAATGCATCGACTCAGGCCCGCTCATGGTTTGCCCAAATGGAGCGTGCAACCGGCGGGCTTGACGGTGCTAGGGCCGGGGCGAACTTCGCCGGCCCCGTCTATGAGGAAACGACGCCTCATTCTCGCGGGTTTTGCCATCCTGCTCATTTACCTGCTGTATCTCTTCATCGTCCAGGGAGTCGCCTTATTCAAGGCACAAGGGGAGATCAGGGCCCTGGAGCATAGACTGCAGCAGTTGCAGGTCGAAAAAGAGATCCTTCTACAGCAAGCGAGGGACCTGATGTCCAACGAAACGGTTGAAGAACTTGCCCGGAGCCAGTTGGGTTTCGTGGATCCGTCGGAAAGGGTTTTCATCCTGGAAGAAGAAACCGGCAGGTAAGTTGCTTTCTTGACAATTCTCGCCGAGAGCCGCTATAATTTCATCGCGTAAGAGTGACCGGAGCAGGGGGGAAAGCCGAGTTTCATGGCACTTGATGTAGGCAGCGTTGTTGAGGGGAGGGTAACCGGACTAACCCATTTTGGCGCTTTCGTGGAACTACCCGACGGCCAGACTGGGCTGGTTCATATCTCGGAAGTGGCGGAGAAATTCGTCCATGATATCCACGACTACCTTAAAGAGAACCAGATCGTCAAGGTTAAGATCCTCTCCATTGATAAGGGCCGAATCAGCCTCTCCATCAAGCAAACCACCGATCGCCGCAAAAAGCAGCAGTTTGAGGACAGGTTAGCCAGGTTTATCAAAGACAGCGATGAGAGGTTGGCGAGCCTCAAGCGCAATGTGGATTCCAAGCGCGGAGGGCGCGGGTCGCCTTACAAGAGCTAGGGTTGAAGGTAGGAAATTCATCTTGCGGGTCACGCATTCCTAAGCGGGAATGCGTTTTTCATTCTAGGAGGGGGGGTCCGGATTGGATGACGGAATAGACCGTAGGCCCGGAATCTACGCCTCGGTTGACATCGGCTCCAACTCCATTCGCCTGTATGTGGGCCGGTTTTCCGCCGAGACCCTGGTTCCCGTTCACCGGGCCCTCCATTCCGTCCGCCTGGGGGCCGGCCTGGACACCACGGGCCGCCTGTCGAGCGAGCGGATCAAGGCAGCCGCGGAGACAGTGGCAGATTACATGGAGCAAGCCGCCCGCCTGGGGGCACGCTGGACCTGGGTATTTGCCACCGAAGCGATCCGTTCAGCCCTCAACGGGGCAGATGCCCTTCAGGTGATGAAATCAAGAGCGGGGCAGGATATCCAGGTCCTGAGCGGCGAGGAGGAAGCCCGGCTCAGCTACATCGGGGCCACCCGCGGCTTGGACGCCAATAGGGACGGTGCCGGGGACGGCCTCCTGGTGATGGATATTGGAGGCGGGAGCACCGAGCTGGGGTGGGCGGAGGATGGACGCTTCCTCAGCCTTAGCATCCCCTTGGGGGCGGTCCGCTTGACGGAGCGCTTTGGAGGTGAGTCCGGATCCTTGGAGCATATGGTTGCAGAGGCCCTCTCCCAGGCGGTTGAAGGTGGCGGCCGGAGCCGGCTGCCGTCCACCCGGGAATCAATCGGAGTGGGGGGAACCTGCACCACGCTGGCCGCCGTCGACCTGGGGCTCCGCGAATACCTGCCTGAGAAGGTGCACGGCCACCGGATGAACCTGGAGCGGGTACGGGAGCTGGCTCGCAGGCTTTCCAATCCGGAAATGGTGAAAGACCCGGTGGATGGTCTCCATCCCGACCGGGCTGATATCATTGGGGCGGGAGCCACCCTGGCCTATGTCCTGCTCGAGCGGATGGGCGCCGGCTCGATGACGGCCAGCGAGGAAGATCTGATGGCGGGGATCATCTATGACAGGCTTGGATCTTAGATTGTTACCAGGTTTTTAGAATCCTGCGTGGGTCATGC
The DNA here is from genome assembly GCA_016190305.1 of Bacillota bacterium. Taxonomy (GTDB): domain Bacteria; phylum Bacillota; class JACPQU01; order JACPQU01; family JACPQU01; genus JACPQU01. The sequence goes on along the minus strand of JACPQU010000007.1, from coordinate 6,846 downwards.
CGGCTTGTTTTAAACAACCTCTTATGCTACTATCATTCTCGCGGGTCATTAGCTCAGTTGGTAGAGCACCTGACTCTTAATCAGGGTGTCGGGGGTTCGAGTCCCTCATGACCCACCAACAAAAAATGCGTCAACCACAAGGGTTTGAGCGAATTGAAGGGCCGCTGCGAAGCGGCCCTTCGAACTTCTCACAGATTCAGGTAGCCGACCCCGCGCAACTCCGTGGCAAGACCGTCTTGTGTTTTTGACAGAACGATCCACTTGCGCCAGGTCTCCTGCCGCTCCTCAAAATCGCTGCGCCAATGCTGCCCGCGGGTCTCCCGGCGGGTGAGAGCCGCTGCGGCAACCGCCCGACCGACCAGGCTCAGATTTGAGAGTTCCAGGAGTTCGCACGCTCCGCGCAAATCCGGGACACCGCTTCGGTTTAACTCATCGGAGACTGCTTCCAGCAGGCGGCTTGCCTCCTGCAGCAGGTGGCCTTCTCTCCTAACCCCCAACCGGCTCCAGGCGGTTCGAAGAATCTCACGCTTTAGCTCGCGCGGATCGGCGGCGGGTTTGTCAATGAATTGCCTGATTTTAGCGCGTTGTGCCTCCACCGCGGAGCTTCTTTTCTCGGATCCCGCCCCCGGGGTGGTTCCCTTGAGCCCCCGGCGCTCAATAGCCCGGCGGGCGGCTGCGCGTCCGGCCCTGAAGCCGAAAACGATCCCTTCTCCAAGGGCATTGCCGGACAGCCGGTTGGCTCCATGGATGCCGGTCGAGGCTTCGCCGGCTGCGAAGAGGCCGGGGACATTGGACTGCCCTTCCCTGTCAATGACCATGCCTCCGAGGAGACTGTGGACCGAGGGGACCCACTCGAAGCGATCCTTCCAGGGGTCCACTCCGGCCGCGCGCAGCTTGACCATATGATGCATGGCATCAAAACGGGCCCGGAGTTCCTGCGGGATGTAGGAGGCGTCCATGATCACGGGGCCCCGGCCTTCCTCGTTCTCACAGTAGATCGCCCGCACCAGCGTGTTCCGCCTGGTTCTTTCGCGGTTCTCCGGATCGTACCGCTCCATGAAGCGTTCTCCCAGGGAGTTGAACAGCCGCCCTCCCCGGCTGGGAAACGGGGTCGCACCCCCCATGCTGATGGGCAAGCCGTTGGGAGCAGGCACGACGGTGAATTCCACGAACTCCATGTTCGCCAGCTCGGCGCCCGCTTCCAGGGCCATGGCGAACGAGTCGCCGGTCGTCAGGAAGTTGGCGCTGGCAATCGGATAGAGACCAGTGGCGCTGCCGGCGCAAAGGCAGACCGACTTCACCGCGAAGTGAACCGGGGTCCCGGCGGCCAGGTCCACCCCGTAGGCCCCTGAGATCTCCCCGTTTTCCACCACCAGGCCGGTGATCCAGAGCTGCTCACCAACGGTGACCCCGCGATGCAGAACTTCCTTCCGCAAACCCCTCATCAGTCCCGCCCCGTCGCCGAGAGCGACACAACTTCGTGGATACCGGTGCCCCAGGCTCTTCTGGAGATGGAGGTTTCCATCAGCTTGGCGCTGGAAAAGGATCCCCATGTGTTCCAGCCACCCGACACCCGGTCCGATCTCTTCACAGAGGATCCCCACCAGGGCCGGATCCCCCATTTCCTCCCCACCCGAATGGGTATCCTCGCTGAACTTCTCCAGGTCATCGCCCTCTCCGGTCCTGAAGAGGGCCACCGCTCCGCCGGAGGTCGGAGTGGAGCCGCTCGTCCCAAGCCTTCCCTTATCGGCCAGGAGAACCTTCACCCCGAACTTAGCCGCTTCGATGGCTGCACAGCAGGCCGCGATCCCGCCTCCCACGACCAGGACGTCGGCCTGTCTGGTTTCTTCCCGCCATCTTTTGGGCATGGAACTCACCCCCTCACCACTTTCCAGTTTCGCGCCCCGGATGACAACTCCTTGCGTGGCCGGGTGGCCAGTAGTTTGGCACGAATCATGCTAAGAGAAACACTACTGTTGAATCATGTGAACGGGGTACGAGGATCCCACCGCCGCTTATTCCCAGCCGCCAAACCTGACCATTTTCCCAACAGCCCAGGACCCTGAGAGTGATGACTCACTTTGCTTCGGAGCCGGAGGGAGTGATGCCCAAGGCCCCCCCAGAAGCGAACGGAGACGAGGAATCCGCAAGTGAAGTTAGGGCCTGAGTCCGCAAGGCCAGGTCGAATCGGGAGGTGTCGATTGATGCGGAATAAGCCTGTTTACCATTGGCGCTTGGGGTTGTTGATCCTGGTCCTGGTGCTGGCGACTGCTCTGGGCACCGCGGGTTGCCGAAAAAAGGCTGCGCCCGCGCAACCGGCGCCGGCAACCCCGCAACCAGCCCCAGCTCCGGCCGCGGAGAAGAAAGCCCCGGAGCCTCCGGCCCCTGAGCTGAAGACGGTTGAGCAGATCGCAGAATACCTTTCCAAGCTGCCGCCGGCGGAACGCAGACAGAAGCTCGTAGATGGCGCGAAGAAAGAGGGAAAGGTGGTCACCTATTCCACCTCCAGTCTGGATAGCCTGGAGGATTTCAAGAAGGATTTCGAAGCCAAGTACCCCGGGATCACCCTTGAGTTCATGCGGGGGGGCACCGGGGACATCGTCGAGAAGACCAGGGCCGAGGCCAAGGCCGGTGTGTTCCTTGTGGACGTCCACGACGGAGGCTCCACGGTCCCGACCCTTTATACGGATGGCTTGATCGCCAAGCACTTCGGGGTCCCCATCCCAGCGGACATTCCCAAGGCGGTTTACTCGGACTGGTACTCCTCGGTGCGCGGCCTCGGGGTGGTCATCGCCTTTAACACCAAGATGGTCAAACCGGAGGAGGCCCCGAAGACTTGGGCGGATCTGCTGGATCCCAAGTGGAAGGGCAAGGTCGGGATCGACACCCAGGTCGGCACCTACCGGGGCCTTGTGGTTAAGTGGGGCCTCGAAGAGGTGGAGAAGTGGATCAAAGGGATGATCGACAACGGCGCGGTGATCAGGGAGGGCGCCCGGAACAAACCGGAACTGCTGCTGGCCGGCGAGTATGCGATCACGCCCACCCTATGGGTGCATTACGCCGAGGGTGAGCGTCTCAAGGGGAATCCCATCGATTGGGTGATCCCCGAGTTCGCGCCCTTCTACACCCAGCTCATCGCCATCGCCAAGGACGCCCCTCATCCCTACGCGGCCCTCCTGTACCTGGAGTACCTGCAGACGGTGGATACACAGCAAATTGTCGCCAAGAGCGGGGACATTCCCGTCAACCCCAAGGTGACTTACTCGCCGCGGGTGACAGAGTTCCTGAATCACCCTCAGCTCTACGTCCCCGACGTTTTCGAGGTGGAAACGGCCTTGAAAGAGTTCCCCAAGATGGCCGAGCGCATCTTCATCAAGCGCTGACGGAAGCGTAGACGGGAAAAGGCCCGGGGGGCAAGTCCGGATGGAGAAAGGATCGCAAGTACGATTAACATGGAAACGTCGGTCCATAGGATCACGGCGGCTATGGCCTATATTGGAACAGGCCATGGCCGCCGGTTCCCTGTCTTCACCGGTTAAAGGTACGCGTGCAAGCTTCAGCCGCGGCGGGTGAGTCCTGAACCCTTTTATCGGTTGGTGATCGGGGGTCTTCGCGAGGTGAGGGTGTTGATCCGGATGGAACTGCTGGATCACTGGAGGCTCCGGTTAAAACGGCTCCTGTCCTGGCAAAACCTGGGCATCGGCTTCCTGCTCGCCATGCTCGCCTATCTGATCCTCATCCCGATCGGGATGATCATCTGGGGAAGTTTCCGCGATGCCCCTCCGGGGGTGGAAGGCGGCGGTTACACTCTGGCCAAGTACGTCTACGCCTACGGCAACCCGAACTTCTACCAGGTGGCTTTGAACACCACCTTCTTCGCCGTCGGGGCGACGCTCCTGGCCCTGGTCGCCGGCACCTTTCTGGCCTGGATCACCGAACGGACCAACACGCCTTGGCGGGGGCTGATCTACGTCCTGGTGATGTTCCCCATCATCATCCCCGGGATCTTTCACACCATCGCCTGGGTCCTTATTCTGAGCCCCAGCGCGGGGCTGATCAACAAAGCGGGGGTCCTTTGGCTCGGCAGGGAGGGTCCCATCCTGGACGTCTTCAGTCTGCCGGGGATGATCTGGGTGCAGGGCACAGATGTCATGGGAATCAGTTTTCTCCTGATGGCGGCGGCCTTTCGAACCATGGATCCCGTGATGGAGGAGTCGGCCCAGACCTCGGGCGCCAACCTCTGGTACACCCTGAGAACGGTGACGCTGCCGCTCCTGCTGCCGGCGATCCTGGCGACGACCTTGCTGGTTTTTATCCGCAACATCGAGGCTTTCGAGGTGCCGGCCGTCCTCGGGATCCCGGCGGGGTATCCGGCTTTCTCCACCCTTATCTGGGTCACGGTTTCGACCATCCCCAGGGATTTGAACCTGTCGGCGGCCTTCAGCATGACCTACCTGTTGGTCTCCAGCGCCGGGCTCTACCTTTATTATCGAGCCACCAGCCTCAAGGAACGGTTCACCACCATCACGGGAAAGGGCTACCGGCCGACCCGGATCAACCTGGGACGCACCAGGTACATCATCGCGATCATCGCCACAGCCTTCCTCTTCTTGTCGGTGGGATTGCCGTTACTGGTTTTGCTTTACACCTCTTTTCTGCCTTATTTCCAGTTCCCGGGTCAGGAGGCGTTCGACCGCTTGACCTTGAGCCAGTATAAATGGATTCTAGAGGCCTCCATGGTGCGCCGGGCGACGATCAACAACCTGATCGTCGGTACCGGCAGCGCCCTGGCCGCGGTGTTCGCGGCGGCGGCGATCTCCTGGGTGATCATCCGGACCCGAATGCGTGGGCGGAAGCTTCTGGACGCCTTGGCCTTCGCTCCCATCGCTTTTCCCGGAATGGTGATGGGCGTGGCCTTGATCTGGGTCTATCTGACCTTTCCCATCGGGGTCTATGGAACCCTCTGGATCCTCTTCCTTGGCTTTTTCACCAAGTATCTTTGTATCGCGATGCGGGCGACCCACGCTTCGATGACCCAGGTGCACCAGGAACTGATCGAAGCGTCGGAGGTGAGCGGCGCCTCCTGGCCCAGGACATTTTTCCAGGTCATCGTTCCGCTGATCCTGCCCGGGATGCTGGTCGGCTTCATCTACGTCCTCAGCTTGACCTTCAAGGTCCTGGGACTGCCCATCCTCATCGGCCATACCAGGACCCAGATGCTGGCCGTGGCCATCTGGGACCTATACGAGAACGGCAGTTTCAGCAAGATCAGCGCCCTCGCCATCTTGATGTTTATTTTCCTGGTGAGTTTGGCCGCCATCGCCAGGGCCGTCGCCTCGCGCTTCGGCGTCAAGCAGTCGCAGTCATAAACCGGGCGGGCTCGCGCAGCGCAGCGAAGGTCCCTTGCTCAAAGGAGGTTGTCCGTAACGGTGATTGGTGTCCGTGAGCTTCGTAAGATCTTCACCACCCAAGAGAGCAAGGTCGCCGCCGTCAACGGGATCGATTTCACCGTGAACCAGGGCCGGTTCTTCACCCTCCTGGGACCTTCGGGGTGCGGGAAGAGCACCACCTTGCGATGCATTGCCGGTCTCGAGCGCCCGGATGCCGGAGAGATCACCATCGGAAAGTCGATCGTTTTCTCCTCCAGGATGGGGATCCACGTCCCCACCAACCGCCGGGCCATCGGCATGGTTTTCCAGTCATACGCCATCTGGCCTCACATGACCGTCTTCGGAAGCGTCGCTTACCCTTTGAAGATCAAGGGATTGTCGAGGGCCGAAATCGCGGCGCGGGTGGACCAGGTGCTCCATCTGGTCGGATTGGGCGGCCTGGGGAACCGGCCGGCGCCTCTCCTCTCCGGAGGCCAGCAGCAAAGGGTGGCCCTCGCGCGGGCGGTGGTCGCTGAGCCGGCGGTGCTCCTCCTCGATGAGCCCCTTTCCAATCTTGATGCCCAGCTTCGCACCCATATGCGGGAGGAGATCAAGAAACTCCAGGCACGTCTCGGGATGACGACCATTTACGTGACCCATGACCAGCAGGAAGCCCTTTCCATGTCCGACGAGATCGCCCTGATCAGCGAAGGACGGATCGTCCAGCAGGGGACCCCCCATGAGATTTATTACTACCCGCGGAACTGCTTCACCGCCAAGTTTATCGGTTCGACAAACCTGATCGAGGTGAAGACGCCGGGAACGGCGGTCCGCCCGGGGATCAACAAGGTGGAAACGACCCTGGGTTCACTTCTAGCTTATCTGCACGATGGGATGCCGATGCTGTTGACCGGAGAATCCCAGTTCATTTCCGTACGCCCGGAGGTCATCTCTATGAGCGAAGGAAATGGTGATGGAGAAAGGGCAGGTGGACCGGAGAACACCCTGGATGGTAGGATAGAAGAACTCTTCTTCATTGGAGACAGCATTGATTACCGCGTTCGAGTCCGGGAAAACCTCTTTCAGGTCAGGACAAACTCCATGCAACGGCTTACCCTCGGCACCGAGGTTCTTCTCCATCTTCCACCACGGTTTTGCGTGCTCGTCGCAAAAGATGGTACCGTCCCCGCCGGCTTAACTACGGCTTAGAGGGGACGACCAACCGGCTCATCACCTTCCCGCCGTAGCTTCCTACCGAAATATCTTCCAGCCGAACAACCTTCCGGCTGGAGCTCATTCCATCCGCGGTGGCGTTCCGGCCAGGAAAGACATGTTCCGGAAGCGAATGGAAATGGACTAGCAGTTTGTGTGAAAAATATTTCCCGTTCGGCATGATTTCAAGCATTGGTGTCGAATAGATGCGATATGAAAACTTTCAAGGATTACCAACCGAATCAGATCTTGCTCTTACCGCCAT
>JACPQU010000009.1 GCA_016190305.1 Bacillota bacterium | reverse complement strand
GGGCCGAAGATGAGGGAAAGCCGGTCCACCGCCGCTCCCAACACCCCCTTGTGGGGTGTGAAAGCATGGGCGGGGATCAAAAAGCCTCCCAGATCTCCGGACAGGGAGGCCAGTGCGCACGGATCGATGCGGCAGGGACGGGTGCTGAGGTGCGGGTGATCCAGGCGGCCTTTCAGGACGGCCGCAAGTTCTTCTACCGCACCCAGGTCAGGCAGGTAGATCAGGAAATGAGCGGGGGCGTCGTTAATCCGGAGTTCCAGCTCGATCGCAGGAACGAGGAGGACTGGCGCTGCGGCTTCACCATAGAGCAACCCCCCGCCGTCGACCTGCCGGAGCGTGCCTGTCCGGATGGAAGTTGCCAGTTCCTCCCTGACCGGGGGGGAAAGGGCATCGACCAGGCCGGCCGCCTGGATCCCCTTCCGGTAGGCGCACTCCTCCAGGATCCCCTCCAGGGTGAGGGCCGGCGAAGCGGTAATCTTGACCGGGCGGCCAAGGGCCCGTCCCACGTGAATATGCAGGTCCGCAGCGAAGCTCCCCAGGGTCCCCGGCGCCGCTGACTTCTCCAATCAGGGATCCCGCCGAAAGGTACCCTGCCGGAGGTTCCAGGCCCAGAGGAGGCCCAGGAGCGTCTTGGCGTCGGGGATCTCCCCCCGCCGGGCCATCGCTACGGTGTCGGCCAAGGGAAGAACCCGCAGCCGGAGGAATTCGTCCGGATCGGTGGCGGCCTCCCGCTTGATCAGACCGGTGGCCATCACCAGGTAGGCCAGTTCGGTACAGAAGCCGGGGGTGCTGTAAAACGGGGTCAGGATTTCCAGGTTCTCCGCCAGGAAGCCGGTCTCTTCCAACAGTTCCCGCCGGGCGCAGGCCAAAGGGTTCTCTCCAGGTTCCAGCTTGCCGGCCGGGATCTCCAGGAGCACCCGTCCGGCCGGGACTCGGTACTGCTCGACCATCACCACTTCGCCGGTTTCGGTAAGGGGAACCACGGCGACCGCTCCGGGGTGCTCGACGATCTCCCGCGAAGCTTTCCGGCCGTCCGGCAATTCCACCTCGTCGATGCGAAGCCCGATAATGCGGCCTTTGAAGACAGATCTGGAAGACAGGGTCTTTTCCTCGAGTCGCAAGTCGGTTTCCTCTCTCCCTTTCATTCCTGGGCCGCGACTGCACGGAGCGGCGGTTACCGGCGGCCGGGTTCCCGCTGCCGCCTGGCGATATCCCCTGCGGCGAGCCCGGCGGCGATGGCTGCCTGAAAATATTCAGGATCCTCCTCAGGGGTTCGGCCCATCGTCTTGAGCCCTGGAAATCTATCCTTCAGGTTTTGCAGCAGAGGAACGGTCCGGGGTTCAAAAACGATCTCGTGCCTGGCGCTCAAACCATACCGGGCGATCTGTCCCTGGATGAAAGCCATTTTCCCTCCGGTCAGCTCCGGAAGCGCGATCAGGGCGCGAACCAGGGTGACCCGTCCCAGCACCGTGAGGGAATGATGGCTGATCCCGCGGTGCCTGGTCCGGGAATCAGCGAAGCTGAGACGCATGGCGGCCACCGGAGAGCCCCCCAGGGCCCGCACGGCGTTGAGGTGTTCACCCTGCTCGATCCCCGTGAAGCCGTAGGATGTGCCCGTTCCGGCAACCCCGGGCCCCATGGCGATCACGGCCGCTGTGGCCCCCACCGCTTCCCGAGCCGCGGCCAAGGCGTCGTAGACGTTCAAGGCCTCCAGATCTCCGCCGAAGGCGTGGCCGAAGGTGATGCAGGCGTCCAGCAGTCCCGCGGCGCGCATGGCCGGCACCAGGTCGCTGATCTCCAGGGGGAGGGCGCCCCCGTCGCTCATGAGGTAGGCGATCTTCGCCCGCCGGCCCAGGACATCCTTCATCCCCGCAAGGACCCCTGGAACCATCGAATGGAGTTCAGCGGCGACCACCGGCATCCCGCCAAGGCCGCTGAAGCGGCGGACGGCCGGTCCGCAGGGGGAGGCATCCTCCCCTACCGCCAGCACCCTCAGCTGGAAGGGGGTGTAGCGAAGCTTCATCAGGTGGCCGGGACCTGCTCCGAAGTCGCTCTCCCGCCCGAGGACGTGGGCCACCAGGTGGTATCCGCCGGATCCGAGTCCCAGGCGGAGGGCCCCCGTGTTCAGCAACACCTTATCCCCGGGAGCGGCGGGCCCCGCCAGCTTTTCCATGTTCACCGCCGCTTCCGCCCGGCCGTCGACTATGACCTCCAGCCGGGCCAGGTTCCCGCGCCGGCCCGTCTCCCGGACGACCTCTCCATACCGCCAGCGGATCAACGACTTTCCCCGATCGGCAAAATCTCCGGGCCCGCCTCCTTTTCCTCCCCCCTATTTTACCCAGTGAAAAGCAACGCTTCCGCCACACACCCGTGGCGAGTCAAAGTTTCTACAGGAGTCATAGACCCTGCAGGCAAGTTGGATTCGATCAAGCCGGAACCAAAGGAACTGATCTCTGTTGGATTCAACCTTTGAAAAAGGGGCCGGTGAAGACCCTTTTGATCCGGCCCACCTGGCGGATCCGTTCTTCGGCCACCAGGTCGGCGGCCCGGAAGGGGGGGATGCCCTCTTCGCGGGCCTTTCGGAGGACCTTCTTCAGATTGTCATAGATCCGGGAGGTGCGGGCCATCATCCGCTCCCGGTTGAAGCCGAGCAGTTCATCGGCCACGTGGATCACGCCGCCGGCGTTGACCACATAGTCGGGGGCGAACAGGATCCCCAGGTCGGCCAGTCTCTCCCCGTGACGCTCTTCCGCAAGTTGGTTGTTGGCCGCCCCGGCCACCACCTTGCACTTCAGGCGGGGGATGGTGCCGTCGTTCATCACCGCTCCCAGGGCGTTGGGCGAAAAGATGTCGCACTCCACGTCGTAGATGGCTTCCGGTGCGACCGCCGCCGCCCCCAGTTCCCCCACGACCGCTTCCACCCGCTCCGGATAGATGTCGGTCACCGTCAGGTGCGCCCCGGCCTCCCGCAGGTAGCGGCAGAGATTCGCCCCCACGTTCCCAAGGCCCTGAACCGCCACCCGCTTCCCGGCCAGGTCTCCGCTGCCCCAGACCTCGTCCGCCGCGGACTGGATCCCGCGGAACACCCCGAAAGCGGTGGTCACCGCCGGATTACCCCCACCCCCGAACCCCTCGCAGACCCCCGTCACATAACGGGTCTCGGAGCGGATGATGTCCATGTCCTCAATCCGGGTTCCCACATCTTCGGCGGCGATGTAACGCCCCTGCAGGCCCTCGATAAACCGTCCCAGGGCCCGGAAGAGGGCCTCGCTCTTGTCCGTCCGGGGATCAGCGATGACGACCGCCTTGCCCCCGCCGTGATCCAGCCCGGCCACCGAGGACTTGTAGGTCATGGCCATGGAAAGACGCAGCGCGTCGCGGACGGCTTCCGCTTCCGAGGTATAGGGCCACATCCGGACGCCCCCGAGGGAGGGCCCCAGGGTGGTGTCGTGAATGGCGATGACGGCCTTTAAACCGGCCTCCCCGGAATAGCAGAAAACTAGCTGCTCATGCCCCAGATGCTCCACCTGCTCAAAAATCCGCACGGTTTCTCCCCCTCTGCTGGTGTAGGTCGGCCTTCCCTCACCCAGTGACCCGTTCCGGGGCCCCAAGCGGCGCCTGTAAACCGGCCTCCGCCAGGAAGATCCCGAAAGCCAGGGACCTGAACTTGTTCTCTGCGGAATCGGCCCTGGAGGGAAGCACTATGGGGGCGACGGCACCGGCCACCACCCCTGCCGCGGACCAACCCGCCAGGTGGACGAGGGCCTTGTAGACCATGTTCCCTGCTTCGATATCGGGGGCGACCACAATATCGGCCTTTCCGGCCACCTCGCCCCGGACCCCCTTGATCAATCCCGCTTCAGGTGAAACGGCCACATCCAGGGCAAAGGGGCCGTCGGCGACGATCTGCCCGAGCTGCCCGCGTTCCCCCATCTTGGCAAGCACAGCCGCTTCAACGGTGGCGGGCATGTTGGGGGTGATCCTCTCCAGGGCGGCGACGAAGGCCACCCTGGGACGATTGATGCCCAAAGCCCGGGCAACCACGATCACGTTACGCACGATCTCTACTTTCTGCCGGAGGTCCGGCGCCACGTTGATCGCGGCGTCGGACATCAGCAGAAAACCCTTGTTCTCAGGTCTCTCCAAAACCACCACATGGCTGATCAAGTGACCCGCCCGCAACCCGGCCTCCCGATCCAGAACCGCTCGCAAGAAGGACGCAGTATCCACACGACCCTTGACCAGCACATCCGCTTCACCGTGCCTGACCATATGCACGGCTTGCCGAACCGCCATGGACGGCTCCAGACGGTGTACGATCTCGAAGTCATCCGGGTCTAAACCCGCGTTCCTCGCCTTGGTGCGGATCTCCCCGGTATCACCCACGAGCACGCACCGGGCGATTCCCTCATCCTGGGCGCGGGCCATGGCTTTTAAAACCTCTTCACCGGCCGCGCAGGCAACTGCCGCTTTGCGGGGGCCGCCCGCCTTGACCAGCGTCACCAGGTCGTTGAACCCGGCGATCATGGTTGCGCGTCCTTCAAGTTCGAAGATGTCTCGCAACCGTGTCTGTTTTCGACGGAGCTTTCAGCAGTCCTTTCGCTTGCCGGGCGGCCTCGGCGTCCAAGACTGTCAAAAGCGCGCAAAAAGGGGCTTTTTTCGATAATCTCACCCAGGGAGTATTTTTCAGCGACCAGATGGATGACCAACAGGAACGCGAGTAAGGACAGTTCCCAGGGCACCGGCAGCAGTTGTGCCGCCGTCCAGCCCGCCGCGGCCCCGAGCAGGTTGGAGACGGTATCCCCCAGCATCGCTTTTTCCCCCAGGTCTCTCGGGAGGTATGCCATCGCTCCACCCGCCAAGGGGGCCAGCCAGAAAGCGGCCGTTTCCCCCGTTGATGCCGCCCCCAGGAGGCTCCAGGCCAGAGCCGGCAGCACCGCCAGAACCAGAAAGAACTTCACCGCCCTGCCGGGCCGCAAGTCGAGCAGGTTGAAACCATTGGCTGAAAGAGCGATCACGATGGCGTGGAGGAGAAGAACCCCAGGGGTTGCCGGATCCAGGGAGGCTGAGGCGACCAGCCCTCCCGCCCCGAGAGCGACCGCCTTCAAGCCGCCGGTGGTAACTCCATATCCCCGGACCAGGGATCCAAGGTGGCCTTTCAGACCCCGGGCCGACCGCGAACCAAGCTGATCATCGATAAAACCGGCCAAGGCGGCCAGGGTAAGGAGAAAAATGAAACCGTAAAACGGGGGCGGCAGACTGATTCCGCCGGCTGGCCGAGCGTCGGGGACCGGATGGGCGACGGCGCCGTCAATCCCCGCGAGGCCACCCAGCGAGAAGATAACGGCGGTAACCATGACCGAAACGAGGAGAGCCAGGCCGGCGGATGGTTCCACCCCGTGTCCCCGGTAGTTGATCACTCTCCGGGACGGCCCCAGGAGGCTGCTCCAGGCCGGCAGGAAGAGATGGGTTGCCGCCGCTCCTACCAGGGCGGCAAGCAAAAGGCCGATCAGGATGGGGATCACCGGCGGACCGCCCGTTTGAGCAGTACCCCCGCCACGGCGGCGAACTGCCTGCCACGGTGAAGAAATCCGCTCAGGTCTCTGCCGGTGACCCGGTGCCGGATCCGGACCGGGACCTCCACCACTTTCAAACCGAGTCTTCCCACGTCGATGTTGAGGGCGGTCTCCACCCCGAAACCGCTTTCCATTGCCGGAATTCGTTCCAGAACTTCCCGGAGCAGGGCGCGCTGGCCGGACAGGGGCTCTTCCAGGGCCAGCCCCCCCAGCTTGCTGGTTCCCCACCTGGCCAGCCCCTTGACCAACCCGAAGCCTCCACGGCGATCTCCGGGCTGGGGTTGTGGATCCGCCTTGACCAGCTTGCCAAGGCACATGTCCGCCCGCCCTTCAAGTACCGGGTCCAGCAGCCGGGCGGCCTCCCGGGCCGAATCACCCAGGTCGCCGTCAAGGAAGAGGATCACTCGGCCGGTAGCGGCCTTGACCCCATGCTTCAGGGCGCCTCCTTTTCCGGTGTGGACCGGAGGCCGCAGAACTGCTGCCCCGGCTTCCCGCGCCCGGACGGCGGTATCGTCCGAGGACCAGTCGTCCACGACGATGACCTCCGAAACGTGCGGTAATCCGCTCACAGCCCCGACGGTGGCGGCGATGGATGAAGCCTCGTTTCGGGCGGCGATCACCACCGAAACCGGCCCTGTTTCCGTGAGTTTTACGGCTTGGGCCCGGGAGGTCATGATCTTACGGGAGCCGTCTGATATCCGGCTCACCCGACCCCTCACCATCCGCGCACCCCTTCCGGTATTTCCTGATCAGTTCCTTGAGGTAGTCCAGCATGGGATCCGGTTGGTTCTTTTCAGTGGTTCCGGGGATAGGGTTCCCGGTTTCGGCTTTTCCCGTCATCGACCAGGCCCGGCCGGCCGGACCGGGCCCGGCCCCTGCTCCGACGGCGGACTGAAGGACGGAAAGGAACTCGATTTCCCCCCAAACGGTGGAAGGGACCGCCGCCACCGGCAATCCCAGCGCGGCGAAGTCTTTGGCCAGCATACTGCCGCGGCCGCTCGGTACGGCGGCCAACACCGGCACCCCTCCTTCGCGCAAGGCCTCGGCCATGGCCAGGAACCAGCGGCGATTCCTGGCCTGCTTCTCATCAGGGTCCCCCACCGCCAGGATCACGGCCGATGGGCGGAGGGCCCCGTACCCTTCGAACTGCCCAACCTTCCATTCCTGAACCTTGGCCGAAAGATCCGGGGGAACCGGGGTCCCCAGCAGGACCCCCGTCATCAAGGTCAGCGCTTCCGCGGCTTCGACCTCCTGCGGAACCCGCGGGATCCCAAGGACTTCCCGTTGATCACCCGAGACGGGGGCGACACCGGAGACTTCGGATCCTCCAGGGCCGTCGGACCCCGTCTCGACCGCCTCCTCCCCATCCTCCACCTCGCCCCCGACCACTCCACCCCCCCCGACCTCAGACCCGGATCTTCCCTGGGAAGATCCGGCCGATCCGGCCGGGGGGCTCCCGATCCACGGCTGGAACTCCAGCCTGTGCGCTGCCAGGAGATCCAGGAAACCAGCCTGGAGGGTGATCCGCGGGCCCGTCTTCGCTCCAAACTTGGACAGGGCTTCCTCCAGCGACCTGCGCGGAAAGGATTCACCCAGGATCACCGCGGAAACGGGCGCGCCTTCCAGGACCCCTCCCGAGAGTTCCGACCAGGTGGAGGCAAGTATCCGCTCCATGGCTTCCATCTCCGACCGGGAGTCCGCAAGCTGGGATTCCAGGGATCGCTTGTCGGATAACGAGCGGTTATATGCATTCTCCAGCCGCTCGATGATCCCGCGCTGATAATCGGCCAGAACCTGGTCCCCGGTGGCTCCTCCCACCAGGATCCCGACGCCCAGGGCGATGAAGATCGACACAACGGTCACGAATAGGTAGCGCAGACTGACACCCACGATGACTCTCCTCTACACCAGCCTCAAGGTCAGCAAGATGAGGCTGAGCAGGTGTCGAAACACGGGCGAAGCCAGGGCCAGGGCGGCCAAGGGAAATGCGGCGGCGGCGAAGAGGGCCGCCAGGTACCCGCCGGAGAGCCTTCCCCCATACAGGCGGCTGACCCCCTTGGCATCCACCAGGATCCTCCCGACCCTCAGCCGGACCAGGAAGGTGCTGGCCATTCCCCGGCGGCCTTTCTCCAAAAAGTCCATCAGGTTCGTGTGACTGCCCACCAGCACGATGAGGGCCGCTCCCTTTTCGTGGGCCATGAGTAAAGCCATATCTTCGCTCGTGCCCGGGCCTACCAGGCGCAAAGCCGGCAGCCCGAGTTGCTCAAGGCGCCGCAGGCCGGGGCTCTCACCGTTTGGGTAGCAGTGCGCTACCAGTTCCGCCCCCCCCATAAGCACCTGGGTCGAAACACTGTCCATATCGCCGATGATCAACTGGGGTTGCAGGTTAAGCTCCTGAAGGGCGTCCGCTCCGCCGTCGACTCCCACCAGCACCGGGCGAACCTCGGTGATGTAGGGCAAGATGGCCCGCAGATCCTCACGGTACCCCGGGCCCCTGGTCACGACCAGCACATGGCGTCCGGCCATCCTCGTGGCCAGATTCGGCAGAGGGAAGGAGCCCAGGATCAACGATTTTTCCCGGGCCGCGTACTCGAGGGTGTTGTCCACGAAGTCCTTCAGTTCACGCGAGAGGTTGGCTTCCGCCTTCCGGATCTCATCCTGCAGATCTTCCAGGCCGCGCCGCCGCCCCCCGGCTAGAACCCGGCCCCCGGCCAGGACCTCATCGGCCCGGATCTCGATCTGCATCCCGTCGGGTACCGCGGAGAGCAGATCCCGCCCGGTATCATCAATCACCAGGACCCCGGCCTCCGCCAACTTTATGGCCCCTTTCGCCGGGTACTTGCCGCTCAAGGACGGGCTCGCGTTGATCACGGCGCGGGCCCCGCGGTGGATCAGGCCTTCCGCGGCCACCTCGTCCAAATCCGGGTGGTCGATCAGGGCGATCTCTCCAGGACGAAGACGGTTCAACAGATCCTTGGTCCTAATGCCGACCCGTACACGGCCCCGTGCCCTGTTCTGCAAGTCGCCACATCCTGACAGTCCGTGTTGAGGTTAGTATGCGAAAAAGGAAAGGGCCGGATGCGATCCGGCCCAGGCAGGTAATACACATCAGAGGGTGCTCAAGGAGTGATTGATTACTTCAGGCTGATTTCTTCGCTTCGATTCGGAGCTTGTCCGATACCAGGGCAATAAACTCGGAGTTTGTCGGCTTGCCCCGGCGGGCGTCGATGGTATATCCGAAAAACTTTTCGATCACATCGATATTACCCCGCCTTCCCCAGCCTACCTCTATGGCATGGCGGATGGCCCGTTCCACGCGATTGGCGGTGGTGGAATGGTGGGAGGCGATCAGAGGATAAAGGGTTTTGGTGACCGAACCGAGCAATTCAGGCGCGTCAATCACCTGCAAAATAGCCTCGCGGATATAGAAATAACCCTTGATATGCGCGGGGATCCCGATCTCCCTCAAGATGCCGGTTACTTCAATCTCCATGTCCACCCCCGGGGTCTTCCGCGCGACCCGGGGCGACTCCAGGCCGTTGAGCTGCCGGAGACGCTCAGCCATCACCTCTAAGCTGAACGGCTTGACCATGTAGTAAACCGCGCCCAGGCTGATTGCCTTCTGGGTGATGTTCTCCTGGCCGATGGCTGAAAGGATGATGAACTTGATGGGCTGGGTTTGGGCCGACCGGCTGTGGGCCTCAAGAACTCCGATACCGTCCAGATGAGGCATGATGATATCGAGCATGACCGCGTCCGGGTGAACCTTGTTGATCTGGTCAAGCGCCTCCAGCCCGTTGAAGGCGGTGCCGACCACCTCAATCCCATCCTGCTGCTCCAGGTACTCTTTAAGCACGCCTACAAATTCACGGTTGTCATCTGCAATTAAGACCTTGATCGGTGTCCGCGACGGCAAATCAAGACCTCCTCCCGTACTCCCCTCTTGTCCCGGCAAACGATTCGACAATCAATTGGTAACTTCCTCCTGCAATTCCAGAAAAACCTAGTAATAATTTCCTGAAGTTCCTCTCGTTGACATTTTCACGCCTGGTCCCTGAATCCCTTTGATCACACCGTGCATGATCTCTACATCCCGTCTACATCCCGGCGCGCGCCGCCATACCCACCATCCTCATCCCGGCGCAGCGTACTCTCCATCTTCATCCCGGCAGGGATGCCTCAAGAAGCCCGGCGGAGGTTTCGCAGGCCTTCGAGTAACCCGGACTCCAGGATCATCCAGTCGATGTGGACCCCGAACCCTCTTCTGGGTTCATTCACCAGGACGTGGGTGACGGCGCCGATCAGCTTGCCATCCTGGATGATGGGGCTTCCGCTCATGCCCTGGACGATGCCTCCGGTCTGATCGAGCAGCCGGGGATCGTCGATCTGGATGACCAGCCCTTTCCCCTGAACCTTCTTCTGCTTGATCACCTTTTCGATGCGCACCGAGAACCGCTCCACCCTGCTGCCGCTCAGGACGGTGAGGATCTCGGCAGGACCCTCTTTGACCTCGCCGGCGGCGGCGACCGGAAACAGCTCCGGATTACCCTCGGTAAAGCGGCTGACCGCATCCGGCGCCAGTTCTCCGAAGATCCCCACCTCAGTGTTCCGCAGGATATTCCCCAGGATGTTCTGCCCCTCGAAGAAGATCCCGCGCTTCTCGCCCGGCTGCCCCCTGCGCCCGCTTTCGATCCCCTGGATGCTCGCTCTGACCAGTTGCCCTTCCTGGATGTCCACGGGTTTACGGGTGTCGTTGTCGGTGACCATGTGGCCCAATGCCCCGTAAAACCTGGTGGCCGGCTCGTAAAAAGTGAGGGTTCCCACTCCCGCTGTGCGATCCCGGATGTACAGACCGATCCTGTATTCGCCGAACCTGGGGTCGAGGATCGGTTGGACGGCCAGGCTGCGAATCTCGCCTTCCCGCTGGATCTCCAGGATCACCGGCCGGTTGCCCCGCCCGGATTTCTCCACTTCTTCCTTGATCTGCATGGGGCTGTCGGCGGTGGACTCGCCCACCTTGAGGATCACGTCGCCGACCCGAAGCCCAGCTTCCCGAGCGGGGAACACTTCCTCCCCGGAGCTGCTCTGCAAGGCTGCATGACCGACCACGATGATCCCGTTGGAACGCACGGTGATCCCGACGGCTTGGCCTCCAGGAATCACGTAGAGACGGGGGAGGACCTGGACCGACAGGCGCCGGATGGGCAGGGCGCCCAGCCGCACTTCCACGCGGGCCTGTCCGAGATCCTCGGGCTGGAGGCGGAGGGCTGTCTCATAGGGCAGGACCACGCCGCCCGGTCCAGGGGCGGCGCCGTTGAAGCGCAGGATTTGCTCTCCGTCCATAACCACCCTGGAGCGGAACGGCAGGCGGAGGTCCACCTCTCCTTCCTCTCCCTGCCAGAGGATGAGCTGGGGGGGGCTCGCCATGGAACCCCAAAATAGATAGCCGAAGAACAGAAGCGGGATGAAGGCGGCGGCGATCAGAACAGCGGCAGCGCGACGCGACGCCACGCGACCTTCCACGGAAACCACTCCCCGGTTCTTCAGGATTCCGAAGGGGAAAAAAAAGCCTTCCGCACCGGCGGAAGGCGGGCTTTAGTAACTTGCGCAGGCCGAAATGGTTTCATACGAACGAAATCATGGACAAGCAGGGAACCTTGACAAAGCCAAGCAGGTAAACGTTACAGGCTGGAACCCTGGAATGATTTACCTCATACCTTGGGCGGAGTGACTCCTATTTGACCCTGGTATTTACCCTTCCGGTCGCGGTAGCTGATCTCGCATACCTCGGGAGCTTCCAGAAAAATGACCTGGGCGATTCCTTCGTTGGCGTAGACCTTGGCCGGCAAAGGCGTGGTGTTGCTGATTTCGAGAGTGGCGAAACCCTCCCACTCGGGTTCAAACGGGGTCACGTTCACAATGATTCCGCAGCGGGCGTAGGTGCTCTTCCCAAGGCAGATGGTCAGGACGTTGCGGGGAATCCGGAAGTACTCCACGGACCTGGCCAGAGCGAAGGAGTTCGGCGGGATGAGGCACTCCGCTCCTTTGAAGTCGATGAAGCAATCCTCGCGGAAGGCTTTGGGATCGACGACGGCGCTGCGCAGGTTGCTGAAGATCTTGAAATCCTCGGCGATCCTGATGTCGTAGCCGTAGCTCGACAGGCCGTACGAAATGATCCGGGAGCCTGCGTCAGCAGCCTCTGCGCGGGTCACCTGTCCCTCCGCAAAAGGGTCGATCATTCCATGTTCCTTGGCCATCACGCGGATCCAAGCGTCATTCTTGAGCAAGTTCGTCCACCCTCTCCTGGCTTCGGCCGGTAAATCCGGCCGTTTCCTAGCGCTGCAACAGTCAGGCCTTTTCCCTAGGTCAGGCCCGCTTTCTCCTTAAAGCCGCGGGCCATGGTCAGCATCTCGCCGGCGTGGCGCCTGGTCACCTCGGTGGTCCGGACCCCGCCGAGCATCCTGGACAACTCATCCACCCTCTCCTCATCGCTCAAGGTCCGGACCCCGGTCCCGGTCCGGCCCGCCTCTTCAGTCTTGAAGACCCGCAGGTGGACGTCGGCGAAAGAGGCGATCTGGGGCAGGTGGGTGACACACAGCACCTGGTGGCGCCGGGCGACCAGGGCGAGGCGTTCGGCCACCGCCTCCGCGGCGCGCCCGCCGATCCCCGCGTCGATCTCGTCGAAGACGAGCACCGGGACCCGATCGATCTCCGCCAGGGCCCGCTTGAGGGCCAGCATCACCCTGGAAAGCTCGCCACCCGAGGCGATGCTGGAAAGGGGACGCGGAGATTCACCGGGGTTCGGAGCGAAAAGGAATTCCACGCGATCGGCGCCGCGCGGGCCGGGCCGGTCAAGGGGTTCCACCAGGACCTTCAACGAGGACCCCGGGAGCCCGAGAGCCTCCAGATCTTCCCCCAAGAGGGCCTCCAATCGTTCGCCTGCTCTCCTTCGAAGAACGCCGAGTTCCCCGCACGCGCTCTCCAGTTCGACCCGGAGGGCCACCGTCCTCCCGGAAAGCTCGGCCCGTTCGGCCTCCGAGCCGGCAAGCCCGCCGAGCTCCTGCTCGGCGCGATCCGCGAAGCCCTGGACCTCGGTGATGCTGTCTCCGTATTTCCGTTTCAGTTCCCGGATCAGGGCCAGGCGATCCTCGACTTGTTCGAGCCGGTGCGGATCGGCTTCCACCGAGTCCCGATATGCGGCCAGGGCCCTTCCGAGCTCCTGGATCCGGTAGGACATCTCCCGGAGCTGCGACGCCGTTTCCTGCAAGGCGGGGTCCAGTTCCGCCAAGCTTTCGAACTCGGCGCCGAGGGCGCTGATCACGTCGAGGGCCGGCACCGGCGGCCAGCCGGAATCACCCTGGCCTCCGCCCTCGTACAGCCGGGCCACCGCCTCGGCGGCCGCCCCCCGCAGTCTCTCGGCGTGTGCCAGCAGGATCCGCTCCTGCCGGAGCGCCTCTTCCTCTCCGGGGACCAGCTTGGCCCCGCGGATCTCCTCCAACTGGAACCGGAGCATATCGGACCGCCTTGCGCGCTCCCTCTCATCCCCCTCCAGGGTCTGGAGCCTGGCCTCCGCTTCCCGGAGGGATCCATGAAGACCCGCCACCAGCCCACGGGTCATGAGGAGATCCGCGCCCCCGAAGAAATCGAGGAGTTCCAGTTGCCCGTTTGACCGGACCAGGGACTGATGCTCATGCTGGCCGTGGAGATCGAGCAGCAGCGAACCCGCTTCGCGAAGAAGGGCCGCCGACGCCAGCCGTCCTCCGATCCGGCAGAGGTTTCGCCCCCCCTGCCCGATCTCCCTGGCCAGCACCAGCGTCTCGTTGCCGCCGGCCCGCTCCTGGAAACCGTTCTCCGCGAGAAAATCGGCCATTCCGGGAATACCGCTCGGATCCACCATGGACTCGATCACGGCCCTGGATGAGCCGGCCCGGATCATCTCCGCGGAAGCCCTCCCCCCGACCAGAAGGGCGATGGCGTCGATAATGATGGATTTTCCCGCTCCGGTCTCTCCCGTGAGGACGTTAAGTCCAGGGCCCAGTTCCAGTTCCAGTTGTTCGATCAGGGCGAAATTTTCAATCCGCAGGCGGAGAATCAAGGTATCCGACCTTTCGGCCTCACGGGCGCCCGAGGTCAAGGATCCGGCCGGTGTGGGCCGGGATAGGATTCGGATCAGGAATGTTGGCCTTTAAGGGGTTATTTTCCTGCGCTTCCGGTGAGCTTCAGCTTTCGCCGATCTCTTTCAACCGGTCACAGACGGCACGGGCCTGTTGCCGGTCGGAGGTAACGATCAGCACCGTGTCGTCACCGGCGACGGTTCCCACGATCTCCGGCCACCGGAGCGAATCGAGGGCCTCCCCGGCGGCTGGAGCGCTGCCGCGAAGGGTCTTCAGCACCACTAGGTTCTCGGCCGGGGTGACGGAGGCGTAGCAATCCCTTACGGCCCTGACGGCGCGGTCCGATGGCAGATAAGGCCGATCTTCCTGCTGGATGTAGCGGTAGCCGCCGCCGTCGACCGGAACCCTGGTGATCTGGAGCTCCTTGAGGTCGCGGGACACGGTGGCCTGGGTCGCCGGGATCCCCTTATCCGAGAGCTGGCGAAGCAGTTCCTGCTGGCTGGCCACCCGCCGCTCACTGAGAATGGCTCGGATCGCAGATTGGCGCCTGGTCTTCAAAACCTCGACCTCCTCAATGGTACCACCCGCGTCCGTTCCAAAGGCCCCCGCTCGCCCGGTCCCACGTCAAGCGGTTCCCCCGGGTGAGGCCATGATGCGCCGCCGTGAACGTATCCGCCCTGCGCCGGTATCCGCTCACTCCCAATCCGCACGGTTGCCTTCGGCCAGCTTCCGGCGGAGAACCTCGTAAAAGGACCGCCCCGGAAGGCGGACCAACCTGGCCTTTGCCCCGGCATCCCGGATCAGCACCTCGTCGGACGGGCGCAGCTTGATCCCGTGCTGACCGTCCACGGTGAGCGCGATGTCCTCGTGGGAAGCCTTGACGCACACCCGCACGAGCTGGTGATTGGAAATGACCAGGGATCGGGAGTACAGTGAATGGGGACAGATGGGGGTCACGATGATCGAAGCCTGACCCGGGCTGACGATCGGGCCGCCGGCTGACAGGGAGTAAGCCGTGGAGCCGGTGGGGGTGGCGATGATCAGCCCGTCCGCCACGTAGGTCATGAAATAATGCCCGTCGATGTAAGTGGCAAGTTCGATCAACCTGGCGAAGGATCCCTTGGTCACCACCACATCGTTCAGGGCGGCGGTCCTTTCTATGGAACACCCTTCCCGCCGGACCTCGGCCTCCAGCATCAGCCGCTCGTCCACCGTGTAATCCCCGGCAAGCAGCCTGGGAAGAGCGTGGTAGAGATCGTCGAGTTCAACAGCGGTGAGAAACCCCAGCCGGCCCAGGTTGACCCCAAGGACGGGCTTTCCGGACCAGGCCGCTTTTCGGGCCACCCCAAGCAGGGTTCCATCTCCCCCGAGCGCCATGATCATATCCGCGGCGGCGGGCAGTTCATCCTCTTTGCGGGCAAGTTCCGGGCGCCCCAGGAAGCCGGCGCTCTCCCACGGCAAGAACACCGAAACCCCCCGTTGTTCCAGCCAGGCCACAAGCCCCGCCGCGACCTCGGCGGCTCTCACCTTCTGAATGTTGGGGATCAGCCCGATGGATTTTACAGGTCGTTCTTCACCCATACGCCGCCCACTCCCGTGATTCCACGTCATCCGGGGAGTCCGCCGTCATCCCAGCTCGTCTTCTGCGGAGTCCCCTTTTATCCCGAGCCCGTGTCCAGCCTCCACCGCCCGCCGGATGACCTCCGTCAAGACGTCTCCCGTAAGACGATCCCCCCGGGGGGCTTGGGGAACAACGGCCGATCCCGGGACGAGACGGATGAAGAACTCCAGGTTTCCCTCCGGCCCCTTCAGGGGAGAAGGAGTCACCCCTGCAATGCTGAAACCGGCCTCCTCGGCAGCCGCGGCAACCCGGACCAGCACCTCCCGGTGCACCTCCGGTGATCGAACGACGCCCCGCTTGCCCACCTGGGATCGGCCGGCCTCGAATTGGGGCTTGACCAGCGCCAGGACCTGCCCATCCGGCGCCAGAAGGGGTCTCACCGCCGGTAGCACCAACCCCAGGGAGATGAAGGAAACGTCGATGACCGCGATCTCCACCGGTTCGGGCAGATCTCCGGGGCGGAGATAACGGGCGTTGGATCTCTCCTTCACCACCACTCGGGGATCCTTCCGGAGCGTCCAGGCCAGTTGCCCGTATCCCACATCCACCGCGTAGACCCGCCTGGCCCCGCGCTGGAGGCAGCAGTCGGTGAACCCGCCCGTGGAAGCGCCGACGTCCAGAACCGTCCGGCCCCCCACCTCCAGCTTGAAGGCATCCAGGGCCCCCTCCAGTTTCGCCCCTCCCCTGCTCACGTAGGGAAACCGCGGGCCGCGGGTTTCCAGAGAGGCCTCGGGGGACACCCTCGTCCCCGCCTTTTCCACCTTGCGCCCGTCGACGTACACATTTCCGGCCATGACCTCGGCCCGCGCCCGGGAACGGGTCGGATAAACGCCCCTTTCGACCAGCAGTTCATCCAAGCGAGTGTACGCGGGCCGCTCCCCCATTTATCCGGGCCGCCCCCGTCCAAGACTCTTCCCGGGAAGCGCGCCGGCGACCGAGCGGGCCGCTTCCGCGATGCCGGCCGCAGTCAACCCCAGCCCTTCCAGGAGGGAGCGCCGCTCCCCGTGGGTGACAAATAGATCCGGGATCCCAAGCCGGACCATCCGGATCGAACCGAGGCCCCTGGATTCAAGCAATTCCAGAACCGCGCTTCCAAAACCCCCCGCCTTCACGTTCTCCTCCACCGTGACAAGGGCCCCCGTCTCGGTGACGGCGGCGATGATCAGTTCCTCGTCAAGGGGTTTTACGGACCGGGCGTCGATGACGGTGGCCTCGATACCCCCGCTGGACAGGTCCCGGGCAGCC
>JACPQU010000075.1 GCA_016190305.1 Bacillota bacterium | reverse complement strand
GGGCGGCATACCTCGGCGCAGCAATAGCAGGCGATACAGTCGTTCCGTTCCACCCGGGGAAACAGCCTGGGCCGTCCCTCGGCGCCCTGTCCCAATGCGCCAAGTTTGGCGGCGTCAGTGTCCCGTTCCCCGGCCCCCTGCCCCCCGGCTCGGAAATCCATCATCGCCCCGGTCGGGCAGACCGCCACACACTCCCGGCAACGATCGCACTTGGCTTCCATGACCTTCGGCTTGCTCCCCAGGTCGAAGACCCGGTTGCCCAGGGACAGAGCGGCCCCGCGAAGAGGGACGTGAAGACGCCGGGGAGGCGCGGCCCGTCCCCACACCTCCAGGGCGGCCGGGGACACCTGTCCCATTCCTCGCCTGCCGGCCACCTCGAGCATGGCCACCTGGGACGGGGAAAGGGACAGGATCGAGGCCAGGACGGAATCCACCTCGACCCCGTTGGTGCCGCTGATCAGCCGGCCGTAGGGAACGAGTGGGCCGAGGGAGGGACCTAGCCCTTCCATGATCGTCAAGGCGTCCACGATGTTGAGATCCGGAGGCCGGACGCCGTACACGTCCACCACCAGTTCAGAGAAATCCCGGTAGGAGGGTGCCGCTGCGTGGAGGGCCGGCTTGCCCCCGCCCGGAATAATCCCGAAGAGGTTCTTGACGCATCCGGTGAGGCGGGTGAGGGCATGGGTCTTGAAGCGCGGGAGGTTGATCAGGTAATCGCAGTCCAGGAACTCCCGCGAAACGTGAATGGATGGGACATGCCGGGACCGGAGCGCCACCCTGCAGGGCTCCTCGAACACCCGGAACCGGCCCCGGGAGGCCTCAAGGATCCCGGTCCGGCGGGCCACCGCCCCCACCCTGGACTGGCGGGAAGCCGGGTTGTCGCCCACTATGATGTCAGACGTATCCCGCTCCACCCTGGCGACGACGGCTTCGAGGAGCGCCGGGCTGGTGGTGACCCCTCGCTCCGGATCGAAGGGGCCCAGCATGTTGGGCTTGATCACCACCCTCTTGCCCCGCAGATCGACCTTGAAGACCTCGAAGAGCTCATCGACCGCCGAGGCGAGGGCCCGCTCCGAAGTCTCCTGGATCAGCACGTCGGGCAAGGTCATCCCTCCCCCGGCAGTTTTCCCCATCGGAAACATCAGACCTTTTTCATCCCGGTTCGTATTGAGACCGGGAAGGTGCTCCAGGGGGTATCCCGCTGATGGACCTGGAACTGGACAGCCTGGGAGAACTGGCCGCCGCTGGAGACGGGGAAGCCTTCGGCGCGGTGGTTGACAGGTTGTCCACCCCGGTCTTCAACCTGGCCTACTGGGGGACCGGAGATCGGACGGAAGCCGAGGACCTGACCCAGGAGACCTTTCTCCGGGCCTTCCGGGCCCTGCCCCGCTGGGCGAATCGTTCTCGGGAGAACGGCTTCCGGGGTGGAGAAAGCAAGACCGGAAGCCAGACAGGAAACCAGACAGGGCACAGTGGTGAACACAATGGACAGGGAGGCTCTTACCGGGATAGTTCACGCCCTCCGTTGAGGTCCTGGGTCCTACGGATCGCCAGGAACCTGGTGATCGACCACCTCCGGAGCCGGAGCCGAAAGGGGGTTAAGGTGCCCTGGGACGGGACCTGCGAATTGCCCCTTGCAAACCCGGGGCACGCTGTCCGGAAGGCGGGCGGTCTGATCCCGCTGGCCTCCGCGGAGACCGATCCGATCCTCGCGGTCGAGAAGTTCGAACGTTTCTCCGTCCTGAGGGACGCTCTGGACTCCCTGAAGCCGGCGGATCGGATCCTGGTCATCCTTTTCCACCTGGAGGGCCGCTCCCAGGCGGAACTTTCCCGGATCCTGGAGATCCCGGTCTCGACGGTCAAGAACCGCCTTTACCGGGCCCGCCGCACCATGGCCGTCCGGATTCTGGAAAGGGGCCTTCGGAAATCTCCATAGGAGGCTGCGCGGGTCGGGGAAGGCGGGATCCCAGGAAAGCGCGCTGGGTACGTTCCACGATTTAAAGGCCGGTCCTTGAAGGCAAAGGACCGGGGATCCTGATAAACAGTAGCACCGGGAATAGAAACCTATTCGTCCTGGTGGGGAAATGGGGCAGGGATTACCGTGAACGGAAACGCCGGCAGAGAAAAAAGCGATCGGCATCCGGATCGAGGTTGGGATCGGAATCCTTCCGTAAAGCCCAGACGACAAAGGAGGGTCGGGATCCGGTTCCGGCCGTTGCCGTTGCCGTTGCGGTCCGGATGGATCCGCTGCGTGATCACGCGCCGGAGGCTGTCGGCGGGAATCCCGGCGGGGGACCACCTGAACCGCTGTGACGATTGCCGCGCCTTCAGTCGTGCTCTCGCCATCCTGGACCACGATCTTCCGGCGCTCTCCTCGCCGGCGGCGCCGCATCATCTATCCACCCAGATCAAAGAGCTGATCCTACAGGGAGCGGACCCCGCAACAGCACGGGAGCTTCCTTCATCAAAACCAGTAGAACAATCGGTAAACCCCCCGCAGCCACGCCGAGAGCATCCGGCCCCTTCCCCCTGGTCTGCAGCGGTGGCGGGCTTCGTCCTGAGCATGGCTGCGCTGGCGGCGGTGCTCCTGGTTTTCCTGGCCGCCAACCCCGGCTTCTCAGTACAAAATCTTTTCCAAGGTCCGTTTGCGGTTCCCGCATGGGCACGTTTCGTGGCCGTCGTCTTAAAAGCCCTGGTCTCGGCGGCGCTTACGGCCGCGGCCTCCTTCTCGGGACTGATCTCCAGCATGGCGCGATCATTCCTTTCCGTATTTCAACCCCTGGCGGATCTGCACCAGGCCGCCGGGGAATGGATGGCCGCTGCCGCAGCGGCCGCGAGCTGGCTTTGCTTTCTACTGTGGCGTTACGTGATCACCCAGGAGCCGAGGCACAACAGCTCCTATCCAAGCCCATAGATGATCCGTGGGAGTTCAGGACGA
The DNA here is from genome assembly GCA_016190305.1 of Bacillota bacterium. GTDB lineage: Bacteria > Bacillota > JACPQU01 > JACPQU01 > JACPQU01 > JACPQU01. The sequence continues at coordinate 14,229 of JACPQU010000075.1, read as the reverse complement.
GCTCGATCGGAGACGAATCAGCCGAAGGGATGAGACAAAGGATGAGACAGATAGAGCTAACGTCTTTCAAGATCCGGAGATTCAGTCGATCAGGTTGGGCTGTTCCGTTCCTGATCCTGCTTGTCTGGGCCGCCCTGATCCTGGGTCTAACGGCCGTTCAGGCCGCGCCGGAACCCCCCGGTCCCGCGCCCGAGGTCCCGAGCAGTTCCGAGATCACCGATTCGATCGTCCAGATTGGCGGAGATGTGGAGGTCCCGGCAAACCTGATCGTCCAAGACGATGTGGTGGCTGTCGGGGGCGATGTGCATGTAAGCGGGACCGTCCATGGAGACGCCGTGGCGGTTCTGGGCTCTGTCACCATCGACGGCGAGGTCCGGGGCAACGTGACCGCGGTCCTGGGAGACGTCAACCTGCAGGACGGGGCCCGTGTGGACGGGGAAGCGGTTTCCGTCGGCGGGAAGATCAAGCGGGCGGAGACAAGCAGGATCCGCGGCAAGACCACCCAGGTGCCCTTCTCCGGCGTTGATCTCAGAGGGCTGAAGGACCTGACGCCCGTTTCCGAATGGTGGCTGGTCAGGGCTGGATTCAAATTCCTTGGTTTTCTGGGAAGCCTGGCCTTGGCCTTCCTGATCATGGCCTTCTTCCCGCTCGCGGTGGAGAAGGTCTCCGACCGGGCGGGCGCCTACCCGGCCCGCAGCGCCCTGGTGGGGTTCCTGACTTTGCTGGCGATGGTCCCCGCCGCGCTACTGCTCATCGTCACCATCATCGGCATCCCGCTGATCCCGGTCGTGATCCTGGCTGTAGCGGCAGCCAAACTCCTCGGATGGGTCGGCGTCTCCGTTTTTACCGGGGGAAGGCTCGCCGGAATCTTCCGGTTTGACGAAGGTCGACCCTGGCTCAACCTTCTGCTTGGAGCGGCGGCCATCGCCGTGGCCCAGCTTGTTCCCGTGCTCGGCTGGCTGATATCGCTGGCCCTGACCCTCATCGGGATCGGGGCGGCGGTGGATACCAAGTTTGGGACCGGTCAGCCGTGGTTTCCGCTGAAAGGAGGACCTGGGACAGGCGGCGGGTCTACGGGGAAGGGCCCTGAGCAGGGTTAAGGCAGGTCAGAGCCGGAAGGTGATGGGAGCCGACTCCTTCCAGCGTTTCAGTTGCTCCAGATGACACCGGCACAGGCCGATCGCTGGCAACGGGACATCGGTTGGAAGCGTCGGCTCAGACCCCGGCTCAAACCTAGGCTCAGGCCCTGGCTCAGACCCCGGCTCAGACCCCGGCTCAGGCATAACCCCTGCTTCCGGCGCTAATCCGACCCCAGGCACCGGGCCGCGGACCTGGGCCGCCAGCAGCTCCCGCTGCCAGTGGGCGTTGAAGAGGCGGCACCCCTGGTCTCCGCAGAAACCCTCAGCGCCGATCCAGTGGAAAACGGCCTGCAGGGCATAACCGCAGGCTGCCTCTTCCATCCGGGGATCGTCGTGATCCAAGAACCGGGCCCCGGCCTCCCTGGCGAACTCCACTTCCGCCGTTTCCCCCATTCCGAGGGCCTCCAGGCTTCGCTTCAGGATGTAGAACTCACGGGGCTTGGCGGGGGCCTCCACCATCCCCGACGTCGAGATGAGGGAAGGGGAACCCAGCACGCATACCCGGGCGTGGTAGCGATCCTCCCCCTCCTCCCTGGTTCCGAGGAGTTGGTTGGTGAAGATGATGTGCAGATGGGCCCGGGACGACTCCTCCATGGGGAGCAAACTCGCCGCGATCTGCATCAGGTCATAGCCGTCGTAGAGGAAGCCGAAGGGGCGCCGCCCTCCCGGATCCAGCCTTCGTTTTTCGACGGCGATTTCCGCCGGAAGCGGATCCCGCGAGGGTCCGTGATCGGTGGGGCGTCTCACTTTCGTCCCTGCCAGGGAGAGGGACAGGCGGTCCTTCAGCGCTTCGATCCCGCCGGTGGGGACTGCGGGCGGGGTGGAATTCCCCCTCCGTTCCAAGTGATAAACGAAAAACTCCCCGCGTTCTTCCACTCCCGCCCACGGCAGGAGACGCCGCAGGAAAGCGGCCGCGGTGCCCGCCTTCAGGCGGGGCGCGGCCGGTTCATCGTAAAGGTAGACAACCGGAATGGGGTGACGTCCCTCCGGATTCGGATCAGGCAGTCTTGATCCCCTCCAGGATCTTGAGGGCCTCCTCGGCGGCCTTCTTTCCGGAGAGCAGCATTCCGCCGAAGGTGGGACCCATGCGCGGAACACCATAGGTCGTCGAGACGGCCATCCCGGCGACGATCAGACCGGGATAGGCCTCGCCCGTATACTCCACCACCAGGTCCTCGGAACGTTCCACCCACATGGCTCCAAAACCCACCGTCTTCATCATCCCGCGCTCCTCTAGCTTGCTGACGACACAGGCGTCGTGCCCGGTGGCGTCGATGACCAGCGTGCACTCCAGGGCCACCGGATCCACACAGGTGATCTGCCTCGGCAGGGAGGTGATGGGTGTCCAGTTGATGACCACGCCGGCCACCCGCTGGTCGCGGATCACGATGTCCTCGAAGATGGTCATGTTGGCGAACTTGACCCCCGCGTCACAAGCGGCGGCGATGAGCTTGGAGCAGGCATGGGGCCCGTCGGCCACGTAGAGCCCCTCCACCGCTTCCTCGTAGGGAATTCCCAGCTCATCCAGCACTTCCTGGGAGGGGGCCCTGAGAGTGACCTTGTTCATCAGGTAACCGCCGATCCAGAAGCCGCCCCCGAGGTAATTGTTCCGCTCCACGATGAGCACCTTACGGCCCCGCAATGCCAGTTCGCGGCCGGCCATCAGGCCGCTCGGACCGGCGCCGATGATCACCAGGTCGCTTTCGACGTACTGTTCGAACTGCTTCATGAACCCCGAAACGATGGCCCTTGTAACGTCTTTCTCACTAACTGGATGGAACAATGTCATTCGTCATACCCCTCCTACCAAGGATCTTTCCGACTATACCGACTATACCGACTATACCGACAAAAAGGATCTTCCCAATCTAAAAAGAGGCGCTTTGGAAAGCGGCCTCTTTGTTTCCTGCACCGCCTCCCTACGCTGGCATTACCCAGATCAGGTGCTCGGGGTCAGCGTGGCCCAAGCGCGCCCCGCTTTCTCAGCCTTTCGGCTCCCCCGCGGTTGGAGTTATGGAGTTATTGGGGATCCTTCCCGTCATCCCCGATAGGTTCGACCGCGGAGCCCTCATTCCTTTCGCGGAAACGATCAAACGGAGAAACCTGAGCCGGTGGTCCCGGCATTGAATGACCAGTATTGCTACTGGAGTTACCAGAATGGCTGGAATGACCATTTTAGCTGAAATTGCTTGTTTTTGCAGCTTGACCGGAATGACCAACTTAACTGGAATGACCAGCTTGTGCAGCTTGACCGGAGTGATCGGAATTCGCAGGGGTCTCTTTCCCCGCCTGATGATCGGAGACCTGATCCGGCCGGCGAACTCCCTGGGGAAGGGCCGCGGCCAGGAAAGCGGCGGCCAGGGCCACCAGGGCCGAGAGAAGAAAAGCTTCCCGAAAACCCGGTATGGCTTGCGCGATTCCCCATGGGAGGGCGGACCCGGCCGGGGAGCCCGCCGCTCCAGCGCCTGATGCCGCGCCGGAAAGAATTCCCGGCGCCAGGCTCTCGCCTCCCCCGGGGATGAAGGCATACAGGATCACCGCCGTAAGGGTGTTCCCGATTAAGCCGGCGGCCTGCCGGTTGGTGTGGAATAGTCCCAGGACGCTGCTCGAACGCCTCCGGGGGGTGCAGGAGAGGATGGCGCTGAAGGAAGGCGCCTTGAGCATGGAACTTCCGAATCCGTAAAGGATCATTCCGGTGACCAGCCAGGCCATGCCCCCCCGGGGCCCGAGGAAGGCGAAGAGCAGGAAACCCGCCGCCTCCATCGCGCCGCCGATGACGGTCGCCGGGCGGAGTCCCCGGCGATCGGTCAGCCAGCCGCTGAAGGGTGAAATCACCACCCGGGCCAGGGCGTTGGCCAGGACGAGGAGGCCGATCTGGGCCGGGCCGAAACCGAAGACCAGGCTGAGGTACAGGGGGATGAGCAGGCTCGATCCGTTGATGGTGAAACCGTTGCAGAAGCCCACCAGGAAGCCGGCGTTGAAGGTGCGATGGCGGAATAGAGAAAGATCCGCCAGGGGGTTCGGGTGGGTGCGCTCAATACGCAGGAAAAGCGCTCCAGCGGCGAGGGCGGCGGCGAAAAGAACGAGGACGGTCAGATTGAAGCCGGTATCCGGGGCGATGGTCAGGGCGACCAGGAAGGGGATCAGGGCCGCCGCAAGAGTTCCCGCTCCCGGCAGGTCGAAACCGGAGAGCTTGGAAAACGCCGGGGTGGCGGGAGCATCCGGGGCTCCGGGGGCCGCCGCCCGCCTGCGTTCCGGCACTCCCCTCACGATCACCAGCAGGACGATCAGCCCCACCGGAACATTCATCAGGAAGATCCAGCGCCAGTCCAGGAACTCCACCACCATGCCCCCGATGCTTGGTCCCAGCACCGCTCCGACGGAACCCACGGTATTCCACCAGCCGATCACCTGGCCGCGCATCTCGGGCGGGTAAAGCCCTGTGGCCAGGGCCATGGAGTTGGGGAAGATCATGGCGGAACTGATCCCTTGAAGGGTCCTGGCCATGGTGAGCAGGGTAAAGGTCGGGCTGATCGCGCAGACGGCGGAGGCCAGGATGAAGCAGGCCACTCCCGTGACGAAAACCCGCTTCCGGCCGTAAAGGTCTCCCAGACGGCCGAACATGGTGAGCAGGACGGCATATGGCAGGGCATATCCGGTCAGCAGCCAGCTCAGCCAGTTCGGTGCGACCCCGAAGGTTGTCATGATTTCGGGGGAGGCCACGCGGATGTTGGTGGTATTCAGGACGACCAGGAATGAACTCGATAGGGTGGCAAGGAGAGCCATGAAGCGCGCCGTCCCCGCCGGGCCGGTGGGAGCCGGAGGACCCAACTTCGCCGGTGGAGCGATGGGCGGAGCGGCCGGAGGGCCGGCCGGTGCGGTGGACGTAGCCGCCGGTGAAGCATGCGGAGCCGCCGGGCCGCCGGGCGGTGGCCCGGAAGGTGCACCAGACGGCTGTTCGGGCGGTGCACCGGCAGATCTGACAATCGGAAAGGCCGCCTGCGGGGCGGCCGTTGGCGATTCGGGACCCCCGGTCCCGACCCCTCGTTGAGATTCCATGGCGATGACCCCCGGGTTTCTCTAATTATAGGATGGGACCGGCAGGCTCATTCAACGACCCAGGAATACCGGGCCATGGGTCTCCGATCTCTTTACCCTCAGGATCCGGTTCTCCGCGTCCATCAGAAGAACCTTCGGCTGAAAACCGTCCCTTTCACCATCATCGATCATCGCGTAGGCAATGATGATCACTCGATCCCCGGTGGACACGAGGTGGGCGGCGGCGCCGTTGATCCCGATGATCCCCGATCCAGGCGGGGCGGGGATGACGTAGGTCTCCAGGCGGGCACCGTTGTCCAGGTCCAGCACCTGCACCCGCTCGTTGCACACCAGGTCCGAGGCCTCCATCAGGGACTCGTCGATGCTGATGCTTCCCGCATAATCCAGGTTGGTCTCGGTCACCTCGGCCCCGTGGATCTTCGACTTCATCAAGGTGCGAAACATGCTAACCCCCTACTTCCATGCGGATATTGTCGATGAGGCGCGTCTTTCCCGCGTGGACCGCCAGGGCCACCATCACCGTTCCGCGAATTCTCTCGATCTCCTCCAGGGTATTTCCGTCAACCACCGCGAGATAGTCGATCGCGAGCAGCGGCTCGGCGGCTACGATGCCGGCGGCCTCGCGGCGGATGGTCGCTGCATCCCGCTCACCGTTTTGGATCATGAAACGCACTCGCTCCAGCGATCTCGGGATGGCCCGGGCGGCCAGCCGCTCCTGCCCGCTGAGATAGCCGTTCCGGGAACTCATCGCCAGGCCGTCGGGCTCCCGCACGGTGGGCACCCCAACAATCTCCACCCCCAGGTTCAGGTCTCGGACCATCCGTCGGACGACGAGCAACTGCTGCGCGTCCTTCCACCCGAAATAGGCCCGCCGGGGGCGGACGATATTCAGAAGCTTCGCCACCACGGTGGTCACGCCGCGGAAGTGCCCGGGGCGGGACGCTCCGCACAGGTGTCCGGTGAGCCCCCCAACCACCTCCACCGTGGTCGAGTGTCCCACGGGGTACATCTCGGCCGTGGAAGGAACGAAGAGGAGATCGGCCTCCGCAGCGGAGGTCATTCCGGCGTCCCGCTCCAGGTCCCGGGGGTATCTGTCGTAGTCCTCCCCCGGCCCGAACTGGATGGGATTCACGAAAATACTGACCACCACCAGATCGTCCGCCTTCCTGGCCGTCCTGACCAGGGCCAGGTGTCCATTGTGAAGCCAGCCCATGGTCGGCACGAATCCGACGGAAAGAGAGCCGGGTTCGGTACCGGGCCCGGCTCCCCCCGCCCGGAAGGCCTCGATCCGTCGCCTCAGTTCCGGGATCGAGGAGATGATCTCCATCCTGGAATCACCCCTTCCCGGAGCCCCGATCCTGCCCGCCGGCCCTGTACCCGGCCAGTCCCCGGCCTGTATCCGTTCCCCCGCCTGCCTCCACTTCCAGGACAGCCTCCGCAAACTCCCGTTCCAGGCGGGTGAAGACGTCGTCTTCTCCGCGGTAAACGTGCTCCGGGCCCGGGAACAGACCGGTTTCCACCTCCTGGCGAAAGGCCTTGACCGCTTCCCCCATGGCCTTCCCGATGGACGCGTAACCCTTGACGAACCTGGGTTTGAAATCACCTGGGATCCCCAGGAGATCGTGGAAGACCAGGACCTGGCCGTCGCAGGCGGCCGATGCCCCGATTCCGATGGTGGGAATGGCGAGGCGCCTGGAAACCAGGGCCGCCAGCTGCTCCGGTACGTTCTCCAGCACCAGGGAAAAGACGCCGGCCCGCTCCAGGGCCAGGGCCCCCTCCACGATCCGTCGGGCTTCCTCCAGGGCTTTCCCGCGGACGCCGTAACCCCCCAGAACATTCACGGATTGGGGAGTCAGACCGACGTGGCCCATCACGGGGATCCCGGCTTCCACCAGGGCGCTGATCACCCCGGCCATTTCCGCCCCCCCCTCGACCTTGACCGCAGCCGCCCCGGTCTCCTGGAGGATCCGGCCGGCGCCCCGCAGGGCTTCAACCGGGCCCAGCCGGCAGGTCAGGAACGGCATATCCACGACCACCAGGGCGGTTTTGGCTCCACGGACCACCGCCGCGGCGTGATGGATCATGTCCGAGAGGGTCACCGGGATCGTGTTCTCGTAGCCGAGGATCACCATGCCCAGGGAATCCCCGACCAGGATCACATCCACCCCCGCATCGTCCACGACCCGCGCCGTCGGGTAATCGTATGCGGTCACGCAGGTGATCTTCTTCCCCCGATGTTTGAACTCACCCAGGGTAGCGGCGGTAATCCTCTGGCACGGCTTTCCCGCCCCGCTCAAGATGAAGACCCCTTTCCCATCGGAGTTTCGTCCCCGGACTTGAAAGCCTGCTCCTCACCTTCACCCAGCACAGCGAAGAGGACTTCCATCACCGCAGCGGCTTTCTCCGGGGCCAAGGCCCCGGCGGCGACGGGAGGATTCGGGGGCGAAGCCGGAGTCTCGGCCGTGGAAAGGGACGAACCCGTCGCCGGGGCCGTGATCGGGGCCAAGCGGCCTGGCTCTCTACCCCGCTCCATCGCCACCCCCAGGGCCAGCCAGGCCAGACAAGCGTATAGCCTGGCCAGGCGGTTGCTGCGCAGGTAGCCCGGCGTTTCTGAGGCTGATCCAGTGGAGCCGGAGCTTCCCGTGAATCTGGAGGTTCCTCCGGGTCCGGAGCTTCCTGCAGGACTGGAGCATCCCGCAGGCCCGGCGCCCTGGTCTTCAGGCGCTGAGGTAGAAACCCGGAGGTCATCGAGTGCCGCCAGATGACGGCGGATCGTGTCCAGGTCTCCCCGGGCAAAGGGCCCGGTGAGAGCCCCGCGAAATCCCACACGGGGAATGTTCTCCAACGTCCCCCCGGCCAGTTCCAGCAGGGCCTCATCGGCGGCTTGACCCTTGAGCCCGGCAGCCGCCCACAAGTCAGCCGCCAGGTTCAGCATGCAAACCGTGAAGTTGCTGGCCGCCACCGCCCCGGCATGATATAGGGCCCGTTCCGCGGCCCCGGATCCGGCCGGAAATTCCAGCACGGTTCCCTCCACCGATTCGACCATCCAGCGGCCCAGGGAAAGAGCCCGATCGTCCCCCTGCAGGGAGAAGAACGTCCCGGCAAGGCGAATGCCGGGATCTCGCCGCGGGAAGGACCTCAGGGGATGCAGGCAACCGACGGCCGCGCCTTTTCGGGAAGCCGCGGCGAGGGTTTCGGGCCCATGCGCCCCACTGAGGTGCAGCAAAGTGTGAGCAGGGCCGACGACCCCGGATTCCGCAAGCCCGCCGGCCACTGACTCAACAGCGTCGTCGGGGGTGCCGATGATCAGGGCCTCGGCGCGGCCGGCCAGCTCGGCCCCGTCTTTCGCAGGCGGACATTCAAGGAGGAAAGCGGCCTCTTTGGTGGAATCAGCGTTTCGGTTCGCCACGCCCGCGAGCGGCCATCCGGCCCTGGCGAGGGCGGCGGCCAGGGAAAGGCCGGCCCTTCCCGCTCCGATGACCCCGATCCTGGGGAGGGATCCCGCCGGCCTTTTGGCTATGCTCTCCTCCTGTATTCTCGCGTGCTTCTCCATCCTCATCCCCCCCTCGGCGTCCCTCTTATCTTCCGTTCCGCATTCTTGTTTCGTTCCAGGCGGGTCCGTAAAAAAACCTCTCCACCCCGGGAAAGGAGCAGAAAGGTCTCGGCGTCGCAGGGCCACAGCCTGTTCAGACCAACCGCGGGCGAGTTGACCGCAGTGATCCGACGAAAACTCGTCCAAGCTGTTCCTCATAGCGCCGGGAATACGGCTCCCTGTCTTGGTCCCTGGGGCTCCAAGCAGGCCGCTTCCGGCCGGCTTCTTATTCTTATTTCCTGGGGTACGGTTCCGGTTCATCGGATACCGTCCGGTTCAAGGACATTATAACTCCGGCGCACCGACCTGGAAACCCCGAAGCATTTTACTTGACGCCCGTAATCGTTTGATGGCCCGATCGATCAGCCGAATGTTAAAACTCACTCCAGGTAGACTACCTTGTGATCGGGGCCGTCGATCAAGGGAAGCCGAGCGAGGCGGCGGGGAAGATCGTCCCCCCAGCGGAAACAGTAGGGGATCAGGTTGAAGACCCGTTCCTGAAGCTCGCCCCGCGGCAAGAGATGCAATCCCATCAAGTCAAAGTCATCCAGGAGATCCCTGTTGTTCCGCCGGAGAATCTGGGACGCTCCCCTTTCCAGCTTCTCCACCTGCTTCAGGACCAGGCCCAGGTTCCGCTGACCCAGGCTTGCTGTGCCTGGGTCGATCCCGGATAGCAAGCCCAGCACCGGCCGGTAAGCCTCTTCAAGCTCCTTCCGGCAGGAGCGAAACAAGTCCCCCAGGCCCACGGGATCCCTGGCCCCCAGTTCCCGGGCCAACCGGAGTTCGAGGCTCTGCTGCACCTCGGTTAGATCGACCCGGTACCGCGACAGGCGGGCCGCCGGCTCAGGCTCCACCAGGGTCACCCCCGCCCGCGGGTAGATCACCGGCATCTCCAGCCCGAAGACGGGGTAGAGATCGGCGAAACAGGCATAGTAGGAGATCTCGCCGGGTCCGGCCACGTATGCCAGGCTGGGGAAGAGGATCTCCTGGGTCATGGGACGGAGCACCACGTTGGGGCTGAAATGCCCGGGCGATTGCTCCACCATGGCGCACAGTTCCTCCAGTCTCCACCGCTTTCCCTCTTCATTTCCGCGAACGGCGAAACAGGAATCCTCCAGGCTCACCAGCGGAAGGCGGTCACCGCTTATATAAATGAAGAGATGGGACTCCTTCGGCTCTTTTTCGACCTGGATCGACATCCTCGAGGCCTCCAGCCGCTGCCGGGCGCTGCCCAAGGCTGCCTGAACTTCCGACGTACCGGTGAGAGCCCGGCGGAAAAGACCCGCCTCCAGGCGGCGAAAGACCGGATCCAGTGAATTGGCGACCACCAGGCCTTCCTCGCCCAGCAAACCCAGCAGGATCCGGCCAAACCAGTCGGCCAGGTTGGCCGAAGCGGCGGTCGCCGCCTCCAGGGAGGCCAGGATCCTCCCCTTGAATGGGGACGGAGGCGTGGCCGCCTCCAGGGAGGCGAGCAAATCCCCGGCGCTTTCCGGCACCGGGATCCTTCCCACCGACGGTTTTCCGGCCGGGCGGGCGTCGAGGGAAAGCTTCTTGATCCTTGCCTGACCCTCTCCCCTGCCCAGTCCCCTGTCCTGCTCCCTGACCTCTCCTGAAACCTTTCCTCTGCTTTCCCCTCTCTCCTCTCCGGTTCTGACCAAGGGGAATTCCAGGCGGTCAACCTCGTCATAATCATGATCCTCGGCGGCAATCCAGAAGACTGGGACAACCGGCGCGTTCAGTTCTTCGGTGAGCCTCGCGGCCAGAAGGACGGCGGTGACGGCCTTATAGATGGTGTACAGCGGTCCGGTCAGGATCCCCGCCTGCTGGCCGGTGATGACCACCGCGGTTTCCGGGCGGCAGAGGAGACGGATCTTGGCCAGGGTGGCTTCCCCGCAGCCCAGGGAACGGTTGTATGCAGCCAGGGTTTCCGCGACGGCCTCGCGGGGGAACGAACGGGAACGGAGCCGCTCGTATCGTTCCCGGAAGGAAGAGAGGTGGTGGGGATCATACCGGTAGAGGGAGGCTACCCGTTCAAAGTCATACAGATAGGCCTCCACAAGCTGATTGGGCTGCCGCAGGCGAATCGTTTCCAGGCGCAAGGATCTTGGATCTGACATTTAAAAGGCAGCGGCCTCCGGATTCGGGACTTAACGGGTCCCATGAGGGCACTTTAAGACGGGTCAGGCCCTGTAGCACTGTAACACTCTAGACGGATCAGGGCACCACATAGATCAGCGGTCCGGAATCGCTCTCCGGTACTTCTTCGATCACTTCCCCAATCACGCCCGCTTCCCGGATCCCGCGACGCCGCAGGGCCGCCAGGAGCCGGTCGGCCCGCTCTCCGGGCAGGGAAATGAGAAGTCCCCCGGAGGTCACGGCATCCGAAAGGAGGAGGCGTTCTCCCTCCGGCAAGGAAGGGTCGAACTCCGTCTCCCCCGAGACGAAGCGCAGGTTGCACCGCGTCCCGCCGGGAGCCTTCCCATCCCCGGCCAGTTCCCGCGCCCCCGGGAGGACCGGCACCGATCCGGCCCTGATCCTGATCCTGATCCTACTCGCCCGGGCCACCTCCAGGGCATGGCCAAGCAGGCCGAACCCGGTCACATCGGTGCAGGCGCTGGCCCCGACCTCGTTCATCGCCTCAGCGGCCGGGGCGTTGAGGGCGGCCATCGCCTCGATCGCGGCCCGGGCCGTCCCGGGTGAAGCTGTCCCGGCCTTAATGGCGGTGGCCACCAGGCCGGATCCGATGGGCTTCGTCAGGACGAGCAGGTCCCCGGGGCGTGCCCCGGAGTTGGCGAGAACCGCTTCGGGGTGGACGAGCCCGACCACGGCCAGGCCATACTTGGGTTCGGGATCCTGGATGGTGTGGCCCCCGGCCAGGATAGCCCCCGCCTCCCTGGTCTTATCCGCGCCCCCGCGAAGGATCTCGCCCAGCACCTCCAGCGGGATCTTTCCGGCGGGGAAGCCGACGACATTGAGCGCCAGCAACGGCCGCCCCCCCATAGCGTAGACGTCGCTGAGGGAGTTGGCGGCCGCGATCCGGCCGAAGTCGTAAGGATCATCAACAATGGGGGTGAAAAAATCCACGGTGAAGATGAGGGCGGTGACGGCGTCGATGCGGTAGACGGCGGCATCGTCCGCCTTGTCCATTCCGACCAGGAGGTTGGGATCTTGGAGCGGCTGCGGCAGATGGCGCAGAACCTGCGCCAGGTCCTCTGGACCCAGCTTGGCCGCTCAGCCGGCCTTGGAGGCGAATGAGGTCAGGCGCACCGGCATCGAATTTTCAGGCGTCACATTTCCAGGCGCTGCGTCTCCAGGCGCTGTATTTCCAGGCGCTGCATCTTCAGCAGCCATGCTACCGATTCCTTCTCCGACTGCATCCCCGGCCGTTCTCTTGCTCTCCCTGCCGCCCATCGGGCCACCTCCTCACGTCGAGGATTTACTCCGATTTTCACCGTTGGTTTTCAAACCCCGGAACCGGGTTTTCCGGCCACCGTCTTTCGATCCTGATCCCCGGCTTTCTGAAGCGCGGCCAGAACAAGTCCGGGCAGCAGTTCCGAGTCGCCCGAAAGCAGGGTCCGGGGATCCAGGAGGAAACGGTCATTCTGGACCCTGCCGATCACCGGGGGATCCCCCCCCCGCAGGCGGCAACTCAGATCTTCCGCCGGAATGGAGGGCGAGAAAAGAGCCACCAGCCAAGTCGGTAGGTTCTCCGTGGGCAGCGCTCCTCCTCCCACGCGGGAAGCCCCCGGCAGGATCTCCAGCGTGAGGCGGCTGGAGGCGGGAGCCAGGGAACTGATCCGATCAGCCAACGCTTCGGCCCTCGCCCTCAGTTCTTCGGCTGGAATCGACAGCATAGACAGGACGGGGATCTCGGAAATCGGATCCTTCGACGTCATGTAGATCCGTAGGGTCGCTTCGAGAGCGGCCAGGCTCAGCTTGTCGATCCGTAGGGCCCGGGCCAGGTGGTTTCGGCGTAGTTTTTCGACAAGCGCCTTCCGTCCCACGATGATTCCGGCCTGGGGTCCGCCGAGGAGCTTGTCTCCGCTGAAGGTGACGAGGTCGGCCCCGGCGGCGATGCTCTCGCGAGCCGAGGGCTCTCCCTCGAATCCGGTGAATTCGAAACGGCCTCCGCCAGGTTGATCGCGGCCGGTCCGGAGCGGGGGAAGCAGGATCCCGCTTCCCTGATCCTCCACCACCGCGATCCCCTTTTCCCGCCCCACCCGGACCAACTCTGCAATCGACGGCGAGGCTGTGAAGCCCACAATCCGGAAGTTTGAAGGATGAACCTTCAGGAACATGGCGGTTTCAGGGTTAACGGCGTTTTCATAGTCCCGAAGGTAGGTCTTGTTGGTGGTGCCGGTTTCCACCAGGCGCGCGCCGCTCCGGGCCATCACGTCCGGGAGGCGGAACGAACCCCCGATTTCCACCAGTTCGCCCCGGGAGACGATCACCTCGCGCCCCTCGGCAAGTGTGGAAAGGACAAGGAGCACCGCGGCCGCGTTGTTGTTGACCACATATCCCGCTTCAGCGCCGGTCAGGGCGCACAGCAGCCCCTCCACGCAACTGAACCTGGAACCCCTTTCCCCTTTCTCCAGGTCGAACTCCAGGTTGCTGTATCCCCGCCCGATCTCAGCCGCCGCTTCAAGGGCGGCCCCCGCCAGGGGGGCACGCCCGAGATTGGTGTGCAGCACAACGCCCGACGCGTTGATCAACCGGCGCAAGCGCGGGAGCCGATCCCGGAGGATCCGATCCCTGATCAGAGAGGCCACGGCGGAGGGAGAGAGGGAAGCCGCGAGGGAAGACGCTTCCTCCTCGGGCAGGCTGAGTAAAAGGGCTCGAAGTTCATCCAAAACCCGGGCGGCCTGGTCGGATAGATATGAATTTTCCACTTCCCCGGCCAGCGCCCGAAGTTCCGCTTGTTGAAGGGCGATCCCCACCGCCGGGAGGCGCCGAAGGAGTTCGCTCACGCTCCGATCGGCCACCCGGGTCACCCCCGCAGTCAAGTAGCGATCCTCAACACACCCATCGGCCCGTGCCTTAAACATCTGATCCATCAATGTCCAATGCACCATTCATCATCTATATCTTTATACGTCATTCCGATCGCGATCCATGGGGTAGGAGATGGCGGGAGCATGTGGGAATCGAACCCACCGCGGGCTTCTAAGGCCCGCCACTGGATTTGAAGTCCAGGGGGGGCACCAGCCTCCCAGCTACTCCCGCGTCGCACGTGACTTCATTATCTGCCAGGTACAGCCGGGGTGTCAAGCAAACCGCGGGCGACGTCAACTGTCTCTTTTGGCCTCTTTTCGAAGTCACCTTTCTATATCCATTTCCAGAATCAATTTCCAAAGCCTCGTCAACATGGTGGATTTTAACGGAGATAAAATCCTCTGTTTGACCCCCAACAAAGGTAAATGGTTCCGAATAGAATTTAAG
>JACPQU010000073.1 GCA_016190305.1 Bacillota bacterium | reverse complement strand
GTGGACCTGGAGCGGGAACTCAGCGGTGAGGTGACCATCCCTGCGGACCTGGCCCTTTTCACCGGTCCGGTTGCCCAGGAGGACATCAAGCCCAAAACCCCCAAGGGAAAGATCGGGGTTTACCATTCCCACGCCCAGGAGTCCTATATTCCGACCGAAAAGAAGGAGAACGTGGCTCCCAAGGGCGGTATCGTCAAGGTGGGTGAATCCTTTTCCAAGGGCCTGCAGAAAAGCGGAGTGGACGTGATTCACTCCGAGGTCCCCCACGGGAAGAGCGACTCGGGCGCCTACCGCCGTTCGAGACGCACCGCACTCCGGATCATGCAAAAAGGAATCGACGCCCTGATCGACATTCACCGCGACGCGGTCCCGCCCGAGCCATACCGGGAGGAGGTCAAGGGGAAGGAAATCGCCAAGGTGCTGTTGGTCATCGGCGGTCAGAATCAGCACCGGGATGCCAACACCCGCTTTGCCGGCGGTTTGAAAAGGGTGGCCGACAAGACTTATCCGGGTCTCGTGAGGGGGGTCTACTGGGGGCGGGGCAACTATAACCAGGATCTCAGCCCCCGGGCCCTGCTGATGGAAATGGGCAGTACCACCAACGAACGGATCCGGGCCGAAAGAGGGGCCGAGCTGATGGGGGAGGTTACCGCCGACTTCCTTTACGAAGGGAAGCCCGGGGCGGGCCCCGGGCTGGTCGGGGGGGATCGCACCCCGGATGAGCCCCGCAGCGCCGCCAGGACCATCGCAGCCCTGCTTGGTCTCCTCGCGGCCGGTGTAATCGGATTCCTGGTCATCAGCACCGGCGGAGTCAAAGAGGCTGTGGCCAAACTCAAGCAGTTCCGGCGCACCGAGTTCGCCAACTTCCTCGGCCGGGCTCGGGAGCGGGTCCGGACCGGACGCCGGAAGAATAAACGGGACTGAGGCGGCCTTGGACCCGTCCCGTTTTTTCGAATATCTTGCCTTTAGGTTCGGAGATTTCGACCCGAGCCGGTACACCGTAACCGTGGTGGTCGGTGTTTTCGGAGGGTTGGTCGCCAGGGCTTTCATGATGCGGATCGACTACCGCCAGTTTCCGGGTTACCCCCATGGGCGGGTGATCCAGCTGGCCCTGGGCCTGGTGGCCGCCTTTCTGGGCGCCTTGGCCATCCCAGCCCTGGTGGCGCGGGAATTCACCGCTGTGACTTTCCTTGCCCTGGCCGCCCAGCAGTTCAGGGAGGTAAGGGGGGTGGAGCGGGAAACCCTGGCACGGCTTGATGAGATAGAACTGGTGGCCCGCGGCCCCCACTACGTGGAAGGGATCGCCAGGGTCATCGAAGCCCGGAACTACCTCACCATCGGGACCGCCCTACTGGTCAGCGGGGTCACCTGGTTCACCCACTGGATCGGGGGTGTGGCGGCCCTGGGGGCGGCGATCGTGGCCATGGACAAGCTGATGGAGGGCAGAACGATCGGTGATATCGCCCGGCTCCGCATAGGATGCATCCGATTCCAGGGCCCGCACCTGTACGTGGATGATATTCACATCATGAACCTGGGGTTGCCGGAAAACCAGGAGGTCTGGAAGGGGAAGGGGAGAGGCGTGATCATCGAACCCCTGGATGCCCAGGCCCGCTCCGTGCTGGCCAGCACCGGCCAGAGGCAGGCTATCGCCCATGATGTTTCGGTGCTGGTGGGGACCCGGAAAGATTTTTCGGCGGCCGAATTGACCCCCCTGGCCCGGCGCGATCCGGATTCGGGCCGGATCGGTTTCGCGATTGTCCCGGAAAACGGGGACGAGAAATTGCTGTTGAAGGCGGTTTCACGTGTGCCGGTCCTGGAAGCCGCCCAGAGCAGTCCCTTTCCCGGCGGCTGATGATCAATGGATGTTGAACTGAACAGGGCCGTGATGGCCGTAATCACCAGGGAACAGAGGAAGACCGCCGGTGGGGCGCCGATCTTCCATGTGGAAAGCGACGAGGAAATGACCAGGGTTGCGGGCAATCTGGCCCGGATCCTGGACGGGATCGTTCATGATCTGGAGAACGGGGTGTGGATCGTGGTTCGGCACTAGGGAGTTCCGGGAGGATTGGCATGGGGAGAGGCAAAACCACTCCGAACCTCGTGATTTTTCACTGCCCTTCGGGATGCCAGGCAGCCCCGGTGGCTGCGGCCATCTATCTGAAGCACATCCGCGAGTATCAAGCTCCCGACGCTCTGACCATCGGGAACCTCCGGGGTTTCCGATGGAGGTCGGAGGGCGGTCTTCGAAGGGGTTTGTACAAGGTAGGGAATGACTCCCTGGGGCGGACGGTGATGGTGGCCGCCAACGGGGGCAGGGGCTCCCTTGCCGAAAAGGTGTTGAAGGGAATGGCCGAGATGAACGGTCGTTCCCCCACTGAAGCTGGGGCAGGGTTAATCTTGGTCGAGGCCGGAAGGAAGTCCATCCTGTATCGCCTGGCCGGGTTAGCTTTCCGGTTGGGGCTCACCGGTCCTGCACGCCGTTTGATTCATGAAGGGATCGTCTCCCAGTGGGATTACTTGCGAAAGGCCGCCCTGCAGGTGGATGTGGGAAGGCGCAAGCTGCCGTGAAGGTTGTCTACCACTGCTTTGGGGGCACCCATACCTCCGTCTTGACGGCGGCCATCCATCTGGGCTGGCTGCCGGCCCGACGGATCCCGAGTCCCGACGAGATCGCGCACATTCCTTACTTCGATGACACTCCGACCGAAAGCATCGGGAGCCCCATTTTGATGGGTCAGGATGAGCAAGGCCACCAGGTTTACGTCCTCGGCCTCCGGGGGATGGATCCCATCTTGGTTCCCAGTATTGTCGATCTCCTGCGGGTCCTGAATTCATACGATCAAATATACATGGTCGATACCCTGCGGCCCCTGCCCTTCTCCGGCCGGGCCGGGGGCTTTATTTCCCGCCGCGTAGGCCTCGTGGCCCTGGGAAGGCCGTTGATCCTGACCGCTGTCCGGAAGGCCTATCCATCTTTCGTACGGATCGCCCTCCAGACGAAAGAAGGCCTGTCCGGCGGGTGGGCGAGGGGACAGGTTCAGCCCTGATCGCGCCGCTGAATCGGGGAAATATCTCCGGCTGATCCGGTCTGGAGTCCGCTGGCTAAAAATATCCATTCAAGGTAAAATATTGGGAAGCGAACTCCGGGTGGCTGGATCGGTCCGTCACCGAAAAGCTTGGAGTGAAACCCTTGCCCGCGCCTCGTAACCGTTTTACAAAATCGGGACAATTTTCACAGCTTGCGGAAGTGGTTTCCTGCGCGGTCATGGTGCTGGATGAAAACCTCCGACTCAAGTTCGCCAACCCTTCGGCCCGCAGGCTTTTCAGTGTCGACGATCAGAGCATCGGCCGTGGGTTGGGGGAGTGTATCGGGTGCCTGGGTCTGGACGAGGAACGCGGTGGGGAGGAATCCTGCGGGGATTGTGAACTGGCGGATGCGGTCCGGGAAGTTTTGGCAGACAGGGGACCCCTGAAGGGAAAATCCCTGGAACTGAGGATTGTGAAGAACGGTAGGGAAACCAGCTTGTATACCGACGTCAGCATCGGCCTGCTGGTTTCCAAGGGGGAACGGCTGGCAGTGGTGGCCCTGAATGATATCACCTCCCTCAGGCAGTCGGAGCAGTTCCTTCAAGAGAGGAACGAGCAGCTTGAGAAGCTGGCCTTGATCGATCCCCTGACAGGGGTCGGGAACCGGCGCTCCTTGAGGGAGAGACTGCGGACCGAGATCGTCAGGCTGAACAGGTACGGTGGGAAGCTGGCCGCCGTGATGCTGGATCTTGACGACTTCAAACTAATCAACGATCGTTATGGTCACCTGACGGGGGACCGGGTCCTTTTTGAACTGGGCGCCCTGTTGACCGGTAACCTGCGGGAGTCGGATCACGTGGGGCGCTATGGGGGGGAAGAGTTCTTGCTCGTGCTCCCCCATACCGACGGGAACGAGGGTGTCCGGCTCGCCGAGCGCCTCCGCTCCCTGCTGATCCGCCAGGAGTTCGGCTCCGGGGGTGTCTCGGCTCCCCGGATCAAGATCACCGCCAGCTTTGGGGTGACCGAAATCGTGCCGGAGGATTCCGTGGACAGCGTGTTCAGCCGGGTGGACGAGGCCCTTTACACGGCGAAGCGAGCCGGCAAGGACTGCACCCGAAAGATCCCCGCGGTTGAAAAAGGTCGAACCGCCTAACCTACGCTCCTGTACCGGAGAGGACGTCCTCCCTGGGTTCCGGTTTTTCCAACCTGTACTTTTCCCTGTATGTTTCCACGTATGGGATCCGGCCGACCGCATCGAGCACAACATCCACGAAGTTCCGCCCCAGGCTCGGATCGAACTGGGTTCCCAGGTTCCTCCTGATCATTTCCGCTGCCTCGGAGGGAGATAAGGCTTTTCGGTAGGAACGGTCGGATGTCATGGCATCATAGGCGTCCGCAAGGGCCAGAACGCGGGCGCCCAGTGGAATCTCCGGTCCGGCAAGCTGATCAGGATAGCCGTCTCCCTGCCAGCGTTCGTGATGATGGCGGACCATGACCGCCACTGCCCGCAGGTGTTCGATCTTCATTAGGATTTCAAAACCAATCTCGGAATGGGCCTGCACCTCCAGGAACTCTTCCCGGGTAAGCCATCCCACCTTGTTCAGGATCGTCCCCCTGATCCCGATCTTTCCGATATCGTGCAGGTATCCGGCCATCAAGATCACTTCCCGATCCCGATCTTCAAGGTTCACCGCTTCGGCCAAGCGGAGAGCGAGATGGGCGACCCGCTCGGAGTGGCCGCGGGTGTATGGGTCCTTGGCTTCGATGGCCCGGCTCAAGCCCCGGACGGTGTCGTAGTGCGAACGGCGCAGATCCTGGATGAGGTTGATCTCCTTGAGGACCATGCCAATCCCGCCTGCCAGGGTGGCGGCGAAGCCCAAATCCTGCCGGGAAAACCTTCTGCCCGGCCTGGCTCGGGTGATATGCAGGACCCCCAACTTTTCCTGCTGGGCGTTAAGGGGAACGATCATCACGGAGGTATTGTTCGTGTCCTGCACCTGGAGAGACTGGAGAGGCTCATCCTTCGGCGGGCGATGGCAGAGGCAAGGCTCACCGGTTTGAAAAACCCGGGCGGACAACCCCCTCTCCTCAAGGTGGAGGATCACATCTCTGGGATTGTCCCACGCGACGGCGCCCCGAGGTCCACGGGCCACCAGGGTGCCCCTCTCCTTGTCGTGTAACAGAATGAGGCATCGGTCCGCTTCCAGTTCGCCGGCGGTCTCATCAAGCATCGCCCCGACAATGGCATCCGGGTCGGGATCGGCCTGGAGTGATTGAGCGATCCGGTTGAGGACGCGAAGCCGCTTGGCCTGCCTGATTTCCTGATCTTGCAAATGGCCGGTGAAGAAAAAGATCAGGATATAAAAAAGGATGGTGTAGAGGAAATGGTAGGGATTGGCGGGTGGATATACCGCCAACAACCAACCGACAAGGACCAGGGCGGATCCGTAAAGGCTTCCCCGGTATCCGAACAGGTAGGCGGCCGCTGTTCCCACCGTCAGGTACAGGTAGTTCAGGATGGTCGCATCCAAGTCCCTGAAAGAAACGGCCAAGGAGATGAGGATGGTATCGACGGCCAGGAAGACTCCGGAGAGCCACCAGCGGTATCGGTACCTTGTAAGGAACACGGCGCCGAGGAAGTAAATCATGCCCGCCAGCCACAGAAGGGTGAAAACTTGCTGATCAAGGGGAGTCAACTTGGGCAGATGGATCCAGACGCTCCCCGCCAAAAGCAAGGAAAAACGACCCTTCAAGATGGACAACTCTTTCTCGTAGAGGTTCATGGATAGGGCGATCTCCCCAGGGGTTATAGGTGGAAGACCCAAGGCAACAGTAACAAGAGGGACAGCCGCCTGACCATCGGGCCAAGAAAGTAAGTCTCTCCCGGAAACCCGGTATGGTCAGGGTTCAGAGGAAGGCCCTTCGGATCGGGTGCGTGCCCCGCATCAACGTATATATTCCGGGATGGGGCCGGAGCCGGCAGGGTGAGCGACTGATCTTGAAAGAATATACTCTTCGGGATCTGCGGGGCCGGGGCCCGGCGCGGAGGAAGGTACGGGGGGTTGGAACTGATGCGCGAGAGACAGAACGTCGGGGACTTCGGCCGGATCGCCGCCGTGAGGGCCGGATCCCCGGCCGCCGAGGCCGGGATCCGGGAGGGGGATCTGCTGCGGGGGATCAACGGCGAACCCGTCGGTGACGTGGTGGATTACCG
>JACPQU010000072.1 GCA_016190305.1 Bacillota bacterium | reverse complement strand
GGCGAGGGGCATGATCACCTCGCCCCTGACCTCCACTGTGACAGGCTCGCGAAGCCGCAGGGGAAGGGATCGGATCGTCCGCAGGTTGGAGGTGACGTCCTCACCCACCAGGCCGTCCCCCCTGGTTGCCCCCCGGACGAGTGCCCCGTCCCGGTAGTTGAGGACTACCGAGAGGCCGTCGAGCTTGAGTTCGGAAACGTAGGCCAGTCCCTGCTCCGGAACTCCGGCCAGCCCCAGGATGCGGCGGTGGAAGTCCCGAAGGTCGGTCTCGGAGAAGGCGTTGTCCAGGCTCAGGAGGGGAGCGCTGTGCAAGGCGCGGGGTAAGCTCTCGATGGGAGCCCCGCCGACCCGGCTGGTCGGGGATTCGGGTGAGGCCAGGGTTGGGAACCGGCGCTCCAGCTCCGCGAGCTCCCGGAAGAGGGCGTTGTACTCCCGGTCGGAGATCTTAGGGGCGTCGAGGACGTTGTAGAGGTAGTCGTGATGCGCGACGATCCGCCGGAGTTCCACAACGCGCCGGGCGGCCTCCATGAGCTCCATCTCACCCTCACCCGAAAGAAAGTCCGCCAAGGTAACGCCCTCCTCGCTAAACGGCAGATGCCGCGTATGCCGGACTCCGCCGAAGAGTGGAAGCCCTGGATCTGCACAATCACCGGGGGAACGCGCTTCCCCGCAAGTTTCCCCGCATATTTATATTCTCTCCAGTGGAGCGTACCGGGCGGCCACCTGCTTGATCCCGCGATCCGGAAAGGCAATGGTCAAGATGGCGTCCTGGCCCTCTCCCCGGGAAGAGACCACGGTACCCTCTCCCCATTGCTTATGGCGGACCCGGTCGCCGGCCTTCAGATTATAATCCGGCTTGACCCCGCCTCCGCCGTTCGGGGTGAGCCGATCCCCACGGCCGCTCGCACCTGCGGTGGCGACGCCACGAGAGAGCTTGGCGGTGTTGGCGGTTCCTCCGGCGGCGCCTCGAACAGCGGCTCCGGCAGCGTCACGGAAGGATCCGGAACGCGGGCCGGTCTCCAGGGCTTCCGGGAGGCTTCCCCAGCCCCCGCGATCCTCAAGGAGGGAAGGGGGGATGTCCTGCAGGAAGCGGGAAGTCATGTTGGCCTGCCGGCTCCCGTACAGGGTCCGCTGCCAGGCGTGGGTCAGGTACAGCCGCTCCCTGGCCCTGGTCATCCCAACGTAGCAGAGCCTCCGCTCCTCGGCGAGCTCCTCCGGATCCACCAGGGATCGGGCGTGGGGGAAAACCCCTTCCTCCATTCCCACCAGGAACACCACCGGGAACTCCAGCCCCTTGGCGCTGTGGAGGGTCATGAGGACCGCCGCCTCCCCGTCTCCGCCGTAAGCGTCAACCTGGCTCAGGAGGGAGATCTGGGTCAGGAACTCCAGCAGGCCTCCCTCCGGATCAGTGCTCTCGAACTCGCGGGCCACCGAAACGAGCTCCTTCAGGTTCTCCACGCGGCTCTGGGCCTCGAACGTCCGTTCCGCCTCCAGTTCGGCCAAGTATCCCGAGCGGTGAATGACCTCCTCCACCAGCCCGGGCAGGGAAAGACGTCCGCTCTCCTCCCGGAGGTGATCGATCAGCGCGGCGAAAGAGTCCAGGGCCGAGGCCGACCGCCCGGTGATCCTCCCCGTCCGCAGTCCCTTACCTATGATTATCTCCAGTGGCGCACGTCCAGTCTTCACGGCCGCGTCGAGGACGGCGTCCCAGGTAACGTCCCCGATCCCCCGGCGGGGCACATTGATGATCCGCTGCAGGCTCACCGCGTCATGGGGAAAGGCCAGCACCCGGAGGTAGGCGACGGCGTCCTTGATCTCCTTGCGCTCGTAGAATCGAAGCCCCCCCACGATCACGTAGGGGGTCCCTCGCCGGACCAGGGTATCTTCCAGGATCCGGGACTGGGCGTGGGTCCGGTACAGGACGGCGCAGTCACCGAGGGTCTTCCCGTCCTCCCCCCTCAGGCGGTCCATCTCCTCGACCACGAAGCGGGCCTCGTCCTCCTCGTCCAGGGCCCGGTAGAGCTGTACCGCAGGCCCCGCCGGGTTGTCGGTCCGCAGGGCTTTCTCCTTCCGCGCCGGGTTGTGCCGGATCACCTCGTTGGCCGCCGAGAGGATGTTCGGAGTGGAGCGGTAGTTCAATTCCAGGACGATCTCCACCGCCTCCGGGTAATCCTTCCGGAAGCTGAGGATGTTTCCCACGTCGGCGCCCCGCCAGCGGTAGATGCTCTGGTCGTCATCCCCGATCACGCAGAGGTTCCGGTGCTCCCTCGCCAGCAGGCTCAGCCACACGTACTGGGCATGGTTGGTGTCCTGGTATTCATCCACCGAGATGTAGCGGAAACGGCGCTGGTAGTAGGAAAGGACACCGGGGTCCTGCCGGAAAAGTTCCACCACCTTGAACAGGAGGTCGTCGAAGTCCAGGGCGTTGTTCCGGGCCAGCTTCTCCTGGTAGGCCCGGTAAGCCGTCACCACCCGCAACTCGGACTGGGTAGAGGCCCGGGACTCGAGGTCGGCCGGTGAGAGGAGCTGGTTCTTGGCCGCCGAGATCTGGGCCAGGAGGGCCTGGGGGTGGTAACGCTGGGGATCCCAGTTCAAATCCTTGAGGCATTCGCGCATCACCGCGGCTTGGTCGTGGGCGTCGAAGACGGCGAAGCCGCGGTCGCGCCCCACCCGGTCGAAGTCCCGGCGAAGGATCCGGACGCAGGCCGCGTGAAAGGTGCTCACCCACAGCTCCCGGGCCACCTCTGGTCCCATCAGCCCGTCCAGTCGCTCGCGCATCTCGGCGGCGGCCTTGTTGGTGAAGGTGATCGCCAGGATCTCGGCGGGATGCACCCGGCGGCAGTTGACCATGTAAGCGATGCGATGGGTGAGCACCCTGGTCTTGCCCGTCCCGGCCCCCGCGAAGACCAGGAGCGGCCCGTCGACGTGTTCGGCTGCCCGGCGCTGGACCGGGTTGAGACAGGCCAGGGAATCCTTCCTGGGATCAGCCGGGGAACCCGCCTTTGGATCCGCCTTTGGATCCGCCATTGAATCTGCCGGCGACGAATTCACCGGCTCTCCCCCGGTTCAGCGCCGCGCTTGGGGAAGCTGCCCAGAATCTTCTTCCAGCCGAAGTTTTCGAGGACCCGTTTATCGATGGATCGAAGGGTCTCCTCCACGTGGGGATCTGTCTTGTGGCCCACCATCTCGAAGACCAGGATGTACTCGCGCGGGGCGTACTTGTAGGGACGGGACTGGACGAAGGTCAGGTTGACATCCCGCTTGGCCAGTTCGCCGGTCACCCAGTGCAGCAGCCCTGGGCGATCCTGTCCGAACCTGACGGCCATCAGGGTCCGGTCGTCCCCGCTGGCGGGGCTGTCGGTGAGGGAACAGGCTACGAAGCGGGTAAGATTATTGGGATAATCGTCGATTTCCCGGGAAATAACGACAAGGGTGTTCTCCCGTACCGCTTCCACCGAGCAAACCGCGGCAGATCGGGAATCACCGTTCCTCCGGACCAGAGCAGCCGCCTCCGCCGTCGAAGCTACGGGGACCAGTTCGGCCTGGGGGGCGAGTTCGCCAAGCCGGCGGGAACATTGGTTGAGGGCGGAGGCGTGGGAGTAGACCACCTTGATCGAACCCGCCGGAAGAGGCGCGGCCGCGGCCAGGGTATGCCGAATGGGGATGTTCACCTCGTCGGCAACTTTGACGAAATCCTGGTATTCGATGAGGGCGTCCAGGGTGGCCCCGATGATCCCGTCCACCAGGTTCTCCAGGGGCACCACGCCGGTGTCGGCCATCCGGCTCTGAACCATGTGCAGGCTCTTCTCGATGGTGGTGTAGATGAGCTCCGGTTCGTTATTGCCAAGCCGGGCGGCATAGGCCCGGGCGGCCTTCTCGGAATAAGTCCCTTTGGGGCCCAGAACAGCGATACGCACCATTTCCCGCCTCCCAGACTAGATTCTACCATGGGCGGGCGGGACAAGCACCCGGAGGGCTCAGGCCTCAGGAAGAAGCACCCGGATCGTGGTACCGGAACCCGGGGTTGACTGGATTTCGATCTTTCCGTTATGGTCCTGGACAATCCGCTTGCAGATGGCGAGCCCCAGGCCGGTGCCCCTCTCCTTGGTGGTATAGAAAGCCTCGAAGATCCGGCCGAGGCGTTCCGGCGGGATGCCGCAGCCCTGGTCGGCCACCCCGGCGTAGACCATTCGGCCGGACTGGTTCCGCCCTGTGAAAAGCCGCAGTTCGCCGCCGGAGGGCATCGCCTCGACGGCGTTCAGCACCAGGTTGAGGTAGACCTGCTTGAGCCGGCTCCGATCACCCCGGACCTGGGCCGGGGCGGGATCGTAAGCTCTGGTGACGGTCAGCCCGGCCCGGACGGCCAGGTTGGCGCTCAGCGCGGCCTGCTCCAGGCTCTCGCGGAGATCCACCAGCTCCAGGTTCAAACCGGCGGGGCGGGAAAGGAGCAGCATCCGCTCCACGATCCCGTTGAGGTGGTCGATCTCGGAGACCATCGTCTGCAAGGTGTTGGGCTTGTCCAACTGTTTTCTGAGCTGCAGCACCTCGGCGCAGGCCCTGATGGTGGCCAGGGGATTACGGATCTCGTGGGCCGCCGCGGCTGCAAGTTCCCCCAGGGCGCTAAGCCGCTCGGAGTGCACGATCCGCTCGTGCATCTCCCGGATCCGGAGGAGGGACTTCACCCTGGCCCTCAACTCGGCGCTGTTGAGCGGATGGTTGATGAAATCATCAGCTCCTGCTTCGAGGGCCCTTACCTTGACCTCGGTATCCTGGAGGGCGGTGACCATCAGGATCGGGACGAAGCGGTGGCTCGGGTTGAGCCGGATCAGCCGGCAGACCTCAACGCCGTCCATTCCAGGCAGCAGCAGATCAAGAATGACCAAATCCGGATCGTGCTCCCGTACGCTCTTGATGGCTTCTTCTCCGGTGGCCGCCTTGATGATCCGGTAGTCGAGGGGACCGAGATAAGCATCAAAGAGCCTCAGTTTCCGGTGATCGTCATCCACCACCAAGATCCGGCCCTGTTGACCACCGGTCTGGAGCGACGGGTCCAACGTATGTCCACCCCCTTAATCAACCGGGAGCCTGGATGGAGCAGCTTCCTTTTCCGCCATCCATGTTCCCCCGTCGTCAACAGCGTTGACCGAAGCGGCATACCCGGCATCGACCCAATGTTCAGCATCACCACACGGCAAGATGAAGGTGAAGGTGCTCCCCCGCCCCTCTATGCTCTCCGCCCAGATCCGGCCGCCGTGCAGCTCCACGAAGCTGCGGGCCAGAGCGAGGCCCAGGCCGCTCCCTTCGGTGTTACAGCAAGGCGCGACGGGTTTGGTCCTGTTGAAGGGCTCAAAGATCCCAGCCTTGGTAACGAGGGGGATTCCGACCCCCTGGTCCTCCACTGAAACGGCTACCCATTCACCCCGGCGGCCTCCAGGTACAGGCTCTACCCCGGCGGCTGCCCTGGTCTCTGCCTCGGCCCGGGTCCCGGCCACAGCCTCCGGCCCCGTTTTTCCTCCACCGTAGGGCTTGGCCGTGACGAGGATGTTTCCGCCGGTGTGGGAAAACTTGATCGCGTTGGTCAGCAGGTTGACGACGATCTGCCGGACCCTGAGGACATCCGCCCGGACCGAAGACACCCCTTCCTCCACCCGGATCGTGATCCCGATCTCGCACCGGGCGGCTTGGCCCTTGACCAGAGCGAACGCTTGCCACAGCACATCTTCCAGGTGGAACAAAGAAAGCTGGAGGCTTAAACGGCCCGCTTCAATCTTGGAGAGATCCAGGAGATCGTTCATCAGGGAAAGGAGGTGGGCGCCGCTGTCCTTGATGTTCCGGACGTAATCCCCCTGGTATTGGTTGAGCCCCCCCGCCTCGCCCTCGGAAAGGAGTGTCGAAAACTCAATGATCGAGTTTAAAGGGGTATTGAGCTCATGGGACATCACCGCGAGGAACTCCAGCTTAACCCGGTTCGCCTGCGCCAGTTCCTGGTTCGCAAGCTCCAGCTCTTCGGACTTGGCCCGCAAGACCTCTGCGAGCCGGTGTACGGCCTGGTACTGCTGGATGTTACGGAGGGTCGCCCCCAGTTCGATGCTGATGTTGGCCAGGCAGTCCAGGGCGTCTTCCGGCAGGGGGTCCAGGGCAGCCGCCACCATGACCCCGTACACGGTGTCGGCGAAGGTGATGGGAAGGACCGTCACGCATTCGGCAACGGTGTCCCGTAATCCGGTTCCGAGGCGGATGAGTCCTTCGTGGGACGCCTGGGAAACGTGGATCGACCGCCGTTCCAGGTAGGCCTGGCCCGGAAACCCTTCCCCGGGAGCGTAGGCCCGCAGGGACCCCAGGGCGTGTCCGGAACTGGCGACGGGTTTGAGGAGACCCGCGCTTTCGTCGTAAATGTAAACAGCCGCCGACTGGATCAGGCTGGGGCACAGGATTTGAAGGAGGGACGGCAGGAGCTTGTCCTGGTTAAGGGCCGAACTGAGGGAAGCGAGGACCTCGGAGTGCAACCGGTTCAGGAAATCCCGGCGCCGGAGCCTGGATCTCTCGTCCTCCAGCGTGGCCACCGTGTCCTTCAACTGATCGGTCCGCTGCTCCACCTTTTCTTCCAGGTCGTGATAGAGCTCCGTGAGGCGGGCGGCCATGCTGTTGAAGCTGCTGGCGAGGAGACCCACCTCGTCGGCCGAACGCACCGGAACCCGCTGCTGGAGATTTCCGCGGGCCATGTGGTCGGCCACGGACTGGAGTTCGCGCAGGGGCGCGGTAATCCGGGCGGCGATCAGGGAACCGGCAACTAGGATCATCAAGGCTGCCGCCAGGGAGATCCAGAGGGTGGTTCCGGCGACGAAGGCGGCCTCGTGGAGGACCTCGGACCGGAGCACCTCCGCAGTCAGGATCCAGTCGGTTCCCTTGATGGGAACGGCCGTCCCGATGACCCGCTGATCCGAAATTCCATTGTATTCTCCGTGAAAATCGGTGGAGCCCCCGCTGATCTCCCGGAGGGGCAAGGAGGCAAGGAGACTTCCGCTCCTTCCGGGCGGCAGGGCTGGAACCTTCCGGCTCAGCAACTCGCCTTGACGGGTGGCCAGGTAAGCGACTCCGCCGCTCCCCAACCCTCGCTGTTCCAGCATGACGGCCTCCAGGTCCCGGACCAGCCAGTAGATCTCAAGGAAACCCTGGATCCGGCCGTCATAAGAAGTTACCGGGGTCAGGATGGAGAAGATGTCCTCTCCGTTGTTCTTGTGCAGGATGTTTCCGACGACGGTGTCGCGGGCGGCTGCGCCGAGCAGCTCCAGGTTCCGGGTGGGCTGACCTTCCCGCTCCAGGTGGGAGGAGAGCACCACTTGACCGGCAGGGTCAAGGAGGCAGATGCAGGAGATGCCGCCGATCTTGGCGATGACCTCGTAGAAATAGGCCTTCACGGTACCGGCAAGGGCGGTCTCTCCGGTCAGGTACCGGCGGATCTCCTCCTTGGCGGCGATCTGGCGGGCCTGCTGGCGCCTCAGTTCCAGGTATGTTTCTATTTGAACACCGCGGGAATGGGTGAGGGCTTCGAGGTCTTCGGCCTGATCCTGAAGAGCGCTCCGGTAGCTCCTCTGGTAGGAAAAAGCGGACAGCACCAGTAACGGAATGATGGCCAGCAGAAAGATGTTCAGGGCCAGCTTGCCCTTCAATGACCTGAGGAAGAACTCCAAGGGCCGACCCTCTTTCGGCGGCGGGGGTTCAGCCCCCGGTAACTGATAAAGGAAACGCCGCTTCTATTCGAGGGTATCCGGCTTGAAACCTTTCCAGAGGTTACCAGAACGGAAAGAATTGACAGGAAGGTGCTCCAGTCCCTTCCGGGCGATGTCCCGGCGGAAGCACACGCCGGTAAAGCGTACAGTATCAACCCCCCGGTAGGCCGCCGCCACGGCCTCGGCAAGGGAGCCGGCGGCGGCGGTGACACCCAGGACCCGGCCGCCGGAGGTCACCACGCGGCCGTCCGCGACGGCCGTACCGGCATGAAAAATGGTCACCCCGGGTAAACCCCGGGCCTCTTCCAGGCCATCGATTGGGATCCCTTTCCGGTACGGGCCCGGGTAGCCCTCGGAGGCGAGCACCACGCAAACCGCGTGCCGCCCCGGATTCTCTCCCCTCGTAAACCCTGAAGGAAGCCCATCTCCCCCGTCCCCCCCGCCCGAGCAAGCCAGCAGGAGATCCAGGAAGTCGTCCCCCAAGCAGGGAAGGAGCGCCTGGGTCTCCGGGTCTCCGAAGCGGACGTTGAACTCCAGGACCATGGGCCCCTGCGCGGTGAGCATGAGACCGGCGTACAGCACCCCGCGGAAGGGCCGGCCCTCGCGGGCCATTCCGTCGACGACCGGCTCAAGGATCTTTTCCCGCACCGCGTCCAGGGCCGGCTCGTCCAGGATCGGGGCCGGACAGTAGGCCCCCATGCCGCCTGTATTCGGCCCCTGGTCCCCTTCGAGGAGCGCCTTGTGATCCTGACAGGGGGGAAGGACGCAGACCCTCTCCCCGTCGGTGACCCCGAATACCGAGACCTCCTGCCCCTCGAGGCAGTCCTCGATGACCACGCGGCGGCCCGCCTCTCCGAAGGCCCCCTCGACCATCATCGTACGGAGGGCAAAGGCGGCCTCTTCACGGTCCCGGGCTACCACGACCCCCTTGCCGGCTGCGAGGCCGTCGGCTTTCACCACCACCGGCGGCTCCATGCGCCCCAGGTAATCCTGCGCCTCGTTATGGCTATCGAAGGCGCGGAAGGGAGCGGTGGGGATCCCGTGGCGGGCCATGAACTCCTTGGCGAAGATCTTGCTGCCTTCGAGGACCGCGGCCTCCCGGGCAGGGCCGAAAATCCTCAGCCCCCGGGCCGCGAACAGGTCCGCGATCCCGGCCATGAGCGGGGTCTCCGGGCCGACCACGGTCAGGTCGACACCACGGCCGGCCGCGAAGTCAGCCAACGCTTCCGGATCGTCGGCCGCCACCGGCACGCAACTGGCCGCCTCGGTGATCCCGGCGTTTCCCGGGGCGGCGAAAAGCTGGCGGACCCGGGGATCCCGGGCCAGCTTCCAGGTTAGGGCGTGCTCCCGGCCCCCGGAACCCACCACGAGTACCTTCAAGAATCGGCCACCTCGCTCCAAGTCTCGCAGTCTCTTTTCTACCGGACCGGCGCCGGCAAATGCAGTCCGATCAGCTCCGGATCAGTGCCGGAAATGGCGGACCCCGGTGAAGAACATGGCCACCCCCAGGGCCTCGGCCCTGGCGATGGACTCCTCGTCCTTGACGGACCCGCCGGGCTGAACGATGGCCGCGATTCCCGCCTTCGCCGCCGCTTCAACCACGTCGGGGAAAGGAAAGAAGGCGTCCGAGGCCAGCACTCCGCCACGCGC
>JACPQU010000071.1 GCA_016190305.1 Bacillota bacterium | reverse complement strand
CCAGAAGGGGTTCCCGGGGGGGATGAAGCTCGTGCCGGCTTCACCGTAACCCCGCAGGATCACGTCGATGATCGTACCGTAATCAACGGCGTAGGCCAGGGCCTCACGGAAGGCGTAGTCGGCGGTGGGGGACTGATCCCGCATGTTGAACTGCATGAACCGGCTGGTGATCGACTGGTGCGCGACAACATCCAGGTAATCCTTCTTCTTCGCTTCATCGATCTCAGCGGGGCTGGAAGCGGCCGTGATATCCAGGAAATAAACCGACTGGTTGAGGAGCGCGTTGAAGGCCGTCCGGCTGTCGTCAAACTTCCGGACCTCGAAGACCTCCGGAACCGGGGGTTCCCAGTGGGAAGTGTTTCGCGCCAGCTTCACACCCACGCCGGCCTGGACGGTCTCCACCTTGTACTGCCCGCTCCCGATCAGGGGGGCGTTGGCCCAGTCCTTCGGATGAGAGAGCTTCTGGCGTTCCACCGCTCCATCCCAGATATGCTTGGGTACGATGGGGATCTGTCCCAGGCTCAGCGTCAGCAGGGTGGCCGAAGGGGTTGTCAGCTTCAGGTCGACGGTATGGGTATCCACCACCACGACCGATTCAATGGGCTTCAGCGGGTCCTTGTACATCCCGATTTCCCACTTCTTCAGGTACTCGTACGCGAACTTGATGTCCTCGGCGGTAACCGGTTTTCCGTCGTGGAACTTGGCATCCTGGCGCAGCTTGACGCGCAGGGTCTTTTCGTCCAGGCTCTGCCACTCGGAAGCCAGCCAGGGCACCGCGCTGCCGTCAGGCGCCATCCGGGTCAGGGTATCGTACACCAGGAGGCTGACATTCACGTCAAAACCGTAGTCCAGGTGGTTCATGGGGTGGATGCTGCGCAGCACCCGTTGCGTGGCGTACCGCATGACCTTATCGTCGGTCTGTGGCTTGGCCCTGGTCCAGTTCCACACGTTGGTCATGCCGCCGGCGGGTACGGTGATCACGTTGGAGAAATATTTCTTGTTGTACATGGACACGGTGGTCGGGTGGTATTGCACGACCACCGGGAGATCCTTCAAGAGAATCTCCTGGGCCTGGTGGACCAGTTTCTGGCGATCCGATACGTTGAAGCTGACCTGTGACTTCTTGACGAGATCATCATATTTCGGGTTGCAGTACTCCCCGAAGTTGGCGCTGCCCTTGCACATCAACGGGCGGGACAGCAGTTCGTCGGGATCCACCCGGGAGTACCTCTCCACGTAACCGAAGGTCACGATATCCACCTTATCCCGCTTTTCCGGAGCAAGGGCGGCGATTAGCGAGGCATAATCCGGATAGGTGGCAATCTCGAGCTTGATGCCCAGTTCCTTCTCCCAGAGCTGCGCCAGGAACCGGTTCGTTTCATACTGGGAGGTGCTCCACGCTTCGCTGGGGCCGACCACGGTCAGGGTCGGAACCGGATCGCCCAACTCCACCGCCGGCTTGGCGGGTTCCGCCGGGGCTTGTCCGCCGGATGCGGACGGGCCGGCCGGCGCCGGCTTGGCTTCCTCCTTCTTTTTACACCCATACGCGATCCCGACTGCGAGAACCAGGATCAGGGCCAAGCAAAGAACCCGATACCTTCCGCTGAAGATCTTGGACATTAAAGCCCGCATTGCTCTTTCCCCTCCTTTGATAATCAATCCGAACTTTAACAAGAGCCCCCGGAAAGGGTGGTGACGGTAAGGATGGTCACCTCATCCCCGGGGCGCAGCTTCATCTCCATCGCGCCGGCATTGTCTGAGACATCCGCTTCCCCCACCATCACCGTGGCCTGGTTATGTAAATTGCCCCCGACAGTGAAGAGCCTGGACTCGAACTCTTCGCCGTGCTTGTCTACGAGCAGGGCCAGCAAACCCTTCAGATCCAGATCCCCGGCGGGCGGCAACTCCACGCGCTCGGTGCGCGTATGCGTGTAGTTGCGCATATTCCCCATGTAGTGAACGGTGATCAAACTTTCTCGACCTTGACCCTGACGCAGGCGTCGAACGACGTCGAGGTCATATCGATATTCCGCATGTCGTAGGTCAGCAGGGAATTGAAGTGGGGTCCTTTGTCCCCGACATACTTCTTCCGGTCCCGCCCCCAGTGGCCGTGCAAGCCGGGGATGACCACCACCTCCGGGTGCACCCCTTCAAACAGGCTCAGCCTGGTGCGGACCTCCTTGCCTTCGTGAGTCCGGATCAGCACCTCGTCCCCGTCCCGAAGCCCCTTGGCGGCCGCGGTAGCCGGATTGATCAGGGCAGCCTTGGAGTGGGGGTACTGATCAGCCAACTCGTTCAGCCACACCGTATCCACCGTGTAGCTGTGGGAGTGGAAGGCCTGCTTGGCGGTGATGGCGAGCAGATCGTATTCTCCCTGGACTTCATAGGAGGGACAGGGAAGCCAGTCCGGGAGGGGTGTGTAATCCGACACGTCCCAGTCTTCGAACCCCAGTTCGGCGGTCAGCTTAGTGAGCTGGGGAGCCAGGTGCTTGACGTGTTCGACGTAAATGGGGACCCGCGGCTTCAGGAAAGGCCTGGGATAAGCCTCCTCGATCTTCTTCGGTTCCCGCAGCATGAAGTTCTCCTTGAACCAGTCCACCCCGTGCTCAGCTCCGAAGAGAGACTTGAAGTAGTTGTCCACAATCTCCACGTGGGAGTAGACCTGGTCGCTCTTCAGCTTGAAGGGATCCTTGATCTTGAGATTGGTGTTGAAGGTGAAGTAAAGATCCTCCCGTAAGCCGATTCGTTCGCCCAGGTCGTACATCACCTCGGTCCAGTGCCTGACCCCCGGGGGCGGATCCACCACCGGCTGGCGGACCGTCCAGTACCAGTCCCCCTCCCCAGGGAGGATCCAGCCGTAGACGCGGTTCGGCAAGGCGTCCAGGCGCTCCAGGACGTGGGTGTCCGGCAGGACGATGTCGGCCAGTTCGGCGGTCTCGTCCATGTTCACCGCGAAGGAGACGATGAACGGGATCTGCTTGAGGGCCTCCGCCACGAAGGGGGGATCGACCGAGGTCATCAGGTAGTTGTTGCGGCAGTTGATCAGCATCTCGATCTTGTAATCCAGCCCGTACTTCTCGGGATCCATGAGGACCGCGGGCAGAACGGACATGGAGTAGGAGGCGAAGGGGAAGAGCTCGCAAGCGTCCATGGTCTTCGGGCGCACCGGCTTGGTGGGCGGGTAGGGCAGCAGCTCGATGACGATGCGGGGGGCGGGCACCAGGAGGCCGTCGGGGCCCTCCGAGGGTCCCCAGGTCGGCCCCACGGCCGACACCCCAAGGTGCCCGCCCGGGACGTCCACCGCTCCCAGGACGGTGTTCAGGAGCTGGATCGCGAACCCGTGGTGCATCCCGTGCTTGTGGGCGATGGCCCCCTTGCTCCAGTCCACCGACACCGGTCGGTAGGGCAGCACCTTTCCTCCGAGGGTGATCGTACTGCCGATGCAGGCCGCTTCCGCCAGTTCGCGGGCGAGCCTCCGGATGGTGGCCGCGGGCACGGTGGTGATTTCCTCCGCCATCTCCGGCGTGTACTTCTTCACGTGTTCCTTGACCAACTCGAAGGCGGGGCGGGCGGACGCGCCGTTGACCTGAAAAGTCCCTTCTAGGACCGGGTCGGCTCCCTCCGCGTCGAAGGGCTTGGCTGCTCCGCTCGCCAGGTCCCAGATCAGGACCTGGCCTTCGGCATCCCGGACGTAATACCCGTCGCCGTCGATCAGGTACGGTGAATTCGTGTGGCGGGCCAGAAACTCCGCGTCCCAGATCCCCAGA
Organism: Bacillota bacterium; assembly: GCA_016190305.1. Lineage (GTDB taxonomy): Bacteria > Bacillota > JACPQU01 > JACPQU01 > JACPQU01 > JACPQU01. The sequence goes on along the minus strand of JACPQU010000071.1, from coordinate 8,020 downwards.
TCATTCAGGATCACGTTGACCATGGCCAGGGCCATCGCCGCGTCGGTCCCCGGGCGGATGGGCACCCATTCGTTGGCCTTCGAGGCCGCGGTGTTGCAGTAGGGGTCGACGACGACCAGCTTCATGCCCTTCTTGCGGGCGTTGGCCATCCGGGCGGAGAGGCCGATGGGATTCTTGGTGAAGGGCGCCACCCCGTGCTGGCTGCCGAAGAGCATGCAGTACCTGGTATGCTCGAAATCCGGCTCCTGAAAAAAGGTGCCGTGCATCATCCAGGAAACGGGATGAACCGCGTTGCCGCAAAAATACCCCGCGGAGCCGGGCCAGACGTTGGGGGTTCCGAAAGCCGAGGCCCAGACGCCGCCGAGGGTGCCGAATCCCTGCGTGTCGAAAGAGAGGAAGTAGAGCTTCCTGGGATCGGTTTCCCGGATGGCCCGGAGCCGATCCGCGATCGTCGTGAGGGCTTCCTCCCAGGAGATTTCCTGCCAGCCCGGATCGATCCCGATCCCTTTCTCGGGGTTCGTCCTCTTCATGGGCTTGGTCACCCGGTAGGGATTGTAAAGCCCCATCAGCGCCGAATTGCCCTTCGCGCAGATCCGGCTCCCGTTATGGGGGCTGTCCGGGTTCCCCTCGATCTTCACGACGACCCCGTCGACCCGGTGAACCAGGATGTTGCAGGCGTTATAGCACATATAACAGACCGTGGGCACCCACGCGTCATCCTGGGTTTTCGCAACAGCCGTCATTTCCGACATATCCCCCTCTTGATGGATTCCACGTCGATAGAAGCAAAAAGAAAGTACGAAACAACGCGGCAACGGCAATTAACAAAAAGTAACGATAAGTAATGCAGCAATGATCAGACACTTAAAGATCGCATATATTAGCGGGGTAAGGGTGTGTTAATTGCGGCGATGGTTGGCTGCGATTGAATGACTGTGTGATTACCGCTGTGATTAGATAATCGCTGCGATGATGAGTAATCAGATAGACTAATTATTTAATTTATTATTATCAGGTTCTTTTGACTGGGACTATCTCTATAGAATATTAGTGGAATCTTACTCCCAAGGACGCTTACGAGCTATTCTATACCCGCCGAATATGTTCAATCAAGTAAAAAATGGGGAGCGTAAGCCACTTGAAGAAAAAGCATCCTCATGTTTGTCAATAGTAAATCTATGCTAGTCAACCGTTGGTCAACCTTGTGAGTCGCCTGGAAACTCTTCGAGAGCCTGGCGCTGGAAACCTTTTAATCCCCCGGCTTACCGGCGCGTTTGAACCTGATCAGGAAGCCAGGCGCACTCACAACCACATCACCCGATGATCCCCCCTTCCCCCTACACCGGCATCCATTCATCCAGTTTGGCCAGGATTTCCGTGCTGAACACTATGAGAAGGACGGCGGCGGCCAGGAAACCAAGGATCGTAACGAAAAGTCCAATCCCGGCAGGAACGGTGGTTCCTAGCCTGCGGGTGATAGTCTCCTCTATCAGTGCCGAAAAAAAGATGTAAATTCCTAAACATATGACCGGGCCAAGCAGCAATCCCCCAAGGAACAAGGGCAAAGCCAGGATGGATATTTCACTCCCGGTGCTTCGATACACATAGCCCGCAGGCGCCCGGGTGGATCCCCCGAATAGGATCATCAAGACAAACCCGCTGAGTGCCCCCAGTAACCCCAGGAACAGGCCGAATGACGATGAAATTATTGTCCATATCGTTCCTTCCACGAATCTCTTGACGAAAGGTCTCTTTCGGGCCTCGGCGGCTAATACTTCCAGTTCTATGAAAACCCGCCTCATCCTAATCTCCGATAGAGCCAGTTGCGCAGCCCTACGCACGTTCTCGTCAGGATCATCAGATAACATTTTAAGAGGTTCTATTGCGTTTTCATCCCTTATCTTTCCAAGAGCTTTTGCAGCTTCTTGCCGATACTGCGCATCCTTATCCTTCAAGACGGGAACTAGAGCGGAAACGGCACGTTTATTCCTTATATCCCCCAAGACAATCAGAGAAGTTTTGAATCTGCAATAATTCCTGTCTCGAATACGGCCGATAAGATTATCCGCGACTAAATCCATTCGCTCTATTGACTTCAACGCGCCCAGCTTGTAATAAGCATAACTCGCCATAGATATAATCAGCCAGATCATCCCAAAAAGAACCGAGAATGCACCTAGAAAAAATATAACGGAGTATATGATTTCAATTGTATCTAAATGCCTGAAATTAAAGGTTATTATATAACTGATGGGAAAAACAGTTCTTCCATAATTTAGCAATTGTCTTATAATGTCACGCCCAATATAGAGGAATAATATGATAAGGAAAGATGAGGGGGCCATTAATAATAAAATAATAGAACGATTCATCCCGGTTTTCCATCGAATCAGTTTTGTCGCGAAGCGTTTTACCTCCATCTCTTCTATTAACATTTCTAACGGCTCCCCTTTGGAACCATCCTGGATGTTCCGACGGCCGCAAGCAACCGCTCGAGGTGCTGAGGCGAAATGCGGCCTTGGGTCAAATCGGAAGCGACCTCGGCCAGGAAGGAGGTCCTCAGTCCGTCTTCGTCCAGGGGAACCCGCGGATCGAGGTACCCTTGCTCTTCCAGGTACTCGCGCAAACCTTCAAGGGTCTGGCGCCGGAAACCTTTCAGTTCCCCGAGCTCCAGGGCAGCCAGGATTTCGCAGGCGTCACCTCCGTACTTCTCCACCAGGGCCGCCACCCGGGATAGAAAAGTCTCGCTGATGAGACCGGACTGAAGCAGGACCGCCCGATCCACCGGCCTTCCCCGCCCGATCCGCCAGGCCTTGATTGCCGCCTCCAGGGCCCGGGCGGCCGTGGAGGCCTGGGTATAGGCTTCTTCCAAAAGGTCCATCCCCAAGCGGTAATCGCCGGGGGTTCCCCGCGGGACCCTGGTGTCGCGGCCCCCCGCCCAAGCCTTGATCCCCCCGCAACTTTGCAAGGCCTGGAACTGACCCCAGGTTTGGATCCCCAGGGAGAGAAGTTCGTACAGCACCTCGGTGTCGTCCAGCAGATGCCAAAGGTGGACTCCCTCAACCTCGTCGATCCGGGGATCGATCCCCGGCACGCCCAGGATCCGCGCGTACTCGGCGTAACTCGCATCGCCGGGTGCGGGAACCTTAAGGCTAGGGCGTCCCTTTGCCTCCATCTTCGCATCTACGGCCACCTCCGCCAACGGCCGGGCCTCGGCCCGCTGCAACCGCCGGATCTCCGCCAAGTCGATGATCCGCCATTCAACCCCTTCGCCCGCCTCCGCTCCGGCCTCCATCTCTTCCCCTGTCCCGTCCCCTCCCTGAGCCTCCAACACCCTCCTCCACCTCGCGACCTCGTCGGCCTGGGCCGTGAAATAGAAGACCTGCCGCCCCTCACGCGCCATCGCCACCGCCGCCTCCACGATGGCCCCGGCCCGCTCGTCGTCGCTGTTGGCCAGCACCTCGTCAAAGAGCAGGGGCAGGCGGACTCCCGATTCCTGCGACTCGATGAAGGCCATCCGCACCGAGAGCAGGAGCTGGATCCTGCTCGCGCTCGAAAGCTCGTCCAGGGCCCGGCCCTCTCCGGTGGCCGTCTCCACCGCCCGGAAGGCCGGCTGCTCGCCCCTGTCCATCTCCAGGCGGTAACGCCCGCCGGTAACGGCTGCGAAGATCTCGCGCCCCCGCTGGAAGACCGCAGGCAGGTCGCAGTCCCTGGTCGCTTCCGCAATCGTGTCGGCGATCAACCCCCCGAGGGCCGCCAGGCAGTCCTTCTCCAGGAGCCTCTCCAGCCCGGCCTGCGCCCGCTCGCACTCCGCCAGCGCCGCCTCCAGGTGACTCTCCTTCTTGGCCTGATCGATCCGGGCCTTGATTCCGGCGATCTCCTCGCTCAGCCCGATCATCCGTCCGGCCCGCTTGTCCAGCTCATCCGTCTCCATCTCCAGTTCCGCCAGGCTCCGCTCCAGCAGTCCGGGGTCGAAATCGGGGCGGTTTCTCAGGGCCTTTTCCTGCGCCTCCCTATTCCCCTGTGCCCGGATGAGCCGATCCCTGCATTCCTTGAACTCCCCGAAGCGACGGCACCAATCCCGCAGCCGGATCTCGTCCTCCGTCCCGGTGTCAGGGAAGCCAAGGTGCTCAAAAAGCCGGCGGCGATCCTCCCCGGCCTCCGCCGCCTCCTGCCTGGCCCGCCGGATCCCATCCCGGGCCGCCTGCTCCCGGCGCTTCCCTTCCTGCCACTGCTTATCGCGTTGATCGAGAGCCTCGATGATCCCGGTCAGATCGGCGGCCCGGGCTATCACACTTATTCCCACTGCTGCTCCCGCTGCCGCTCCTAATACCGCTCCCGCCCCTACTACCTCCGCCGTTCCCACTAACGCTCCAGCTCCGATAGCCTCGCCGGCTCCCGTCGCCTCTCCCGCCCCCGCTGCTCCCGTTGCAGTAGCATCTTCCGAACCCCCGCCTCCACCGAAGGTTTGGAATTGAAGGATCGGATTAAGGATCTCGGCGATCCCCCCCAGGCGGCGCGCGTGTTGCTCCCTCAGGGCATCCCGCCGAGTCGCTTCGGCGGCCGCTTCCCGGGCCGCATCCTGCCAGGCGGCGATCCGCTGGGCCAGCCAGAGCTTCTTGACGGGCTTACCCGGCTCAGTGGTCCCAGGGATCCCGAACCGCTCCACCAGGCTTGTCCGCAGGATCTCGAGCTGTTCTTCGTCATCCTGGATCCCCCGGAGCTCATCCTCCAGCTCCCGGCGGCGTTGGTTCTTGATCTCTTCCAGGCCGGCCTGGGCGATCTCAGCGCGGAGTTCCTCCATGCGTTTCTCCACGCCCTCCTCCGTCCACGCCTCCGGCCCGGCCAGCCCAAGCTTCTGGAAATCCGCCTGGCAGGACGCGCGCCGGCCATCGTCCCGAACCCGGCGCGGTCTGGCCCCAATAAAGACCATGATTCCGGCCAGGATCAACGCGAAGTAAGCGGGGTGGACGGTGACGGCCAGGATCAGGCCGGCCAGGGCGGTGAGCCCGCCTGCGAGGCCGGCCAGGAATTGAGGAACGCGGGCGCCCGCGGCGCCCCGGCTGCTGCCGGCGCCAACCCCGCCTGAAGCGCCGGCTCTGGCTCCGGCTCCGTCGCCCGGTTCCCGCAGCCAGCGGGTCAGGAACCACTCACCTTGTCGTAAACGCTCAGGGTCTGCCGTCGAACGGGGCTCACCCAGGAGGCGCCGGAAAGCGGCGACCGCCTCCTGTCTTGCGGCAATCGTCTCCGCTCCAGCGGCATACTCCAGAAGCTCGTCCACGGCCTCGGTGTCCACTTGACCCAGGCGCCCTTCGTCGGCCGCCTCTCCCAGCCGGTTCCGTTCCTCTTCGCGAGACTTTACGGCCCGCGCCAGGTTCACCTCGGCGGCGCCGAGATCACGTTCAATTTCCCGCAACTCATCACGAGAAGCCTCGAGTTTGGGCAGAAGTTCCCTAGGGAGTCCATCCTCCGGGAGATCTGCCGCAGCGATCAATTCCTCTGCCGATTTCAGTTCCCGTTCCGCCGCCCGCTGCTCTTCGCCGGCCTTGTCCGCCCGCTCTCTGAGCCCATCGAGCCGCTTCTCCTCGTCCCCCATAAGGAGGCCCATCCATTCCGGAAAAGCGTCCACGCCTGCACGGGCCTCTTCTTCCTGCTCCCGGGCTCTGGCCCAGTCGGCAACCCGTTCGACCAGTTCCAGCCGCCTGCCGGCCGCCCCAGCTTCCTCTCGTTCCCTTTCCAGGCCGGAAAGGCGGCGCTCTTCCCCCTTCAGCTCTTCGTGCCCCCTGCGGGCCTTGTCATACTGTTGCCGCGCCTCACGAAGGGCCCTTACCTCGTTCAGCCGCCTCGCCGCCGGCTTCCCGAAATGGAGCTGCTGGGCCGCAGAGGCGAGATCGTACCCCCCCGCCAACTCCCGGGCGATGGCGTCGGCGAAATCGCTGTCTTCCGCTTTGATCAGCTCAGGCAGGGAAAAGCGGTAGGGATGACGATTTTCCGCCGCCGGCAGAGGGGGAGCATCGGCCGGGGTTCCGTCCCGCTGCCACCCGGCCCGGCCCATTTCCAGCTCGACCGTCCACTCATACTCCAGGGCCTGCATGCGGCCGAACACGGCCGCCGTTTCATATCCATGCCCCTGACCCAGCCCCTGTCCCCGCTCGCGTTCACGACCCCGCTCACTTCCCCGCTCCCGTTCCCAATCCCGGATGGCAGCGGGCCAGAGCAAGGCCTCGATCGCCCTGGCAGTCGTCGTCTTGCCCGAACCGTTAGAGCCATGGATGATGTTGGCCCCCGGGGACAGGTCTTCCAGGGTGAAGCCCTCGCGCCGGAAACCCGGCATCCGGCGGATCTCCAGCCGGGAGAAGGCGAGCCGGCGGTCGGATGGAGTGCGGTGACTTCGAGAGTGAGACTGGCGACCGCTCACGACGCCTCCTCCTTCTGGGCCAGGAGTTCATCCAGGAGGAGCAGGCCCTGGCGTTCCAGGAGGGCGAGGATCTTCGCTTCCCGCTCATCCTCTCCCGCGTCTTCCCTCGTGCCTTCCCCGGTAACCACTTCGTCCTCTGCGAGCCCGCCAACCCTTCTTATGCCTTCGTCCCCGGGTGCTCCAACGACCCCTCCCGTCTTCAGTTCACGATAATGGGCCGCTCCCTGAACCTCGCGGAGGATCTCCCGCGCCTTGCGAAGCAAACGCTCCTGTTCCGGGTCGGAGGGATCCCCGCCGAGCATCAAAAGCAGGCGGGCCAGGACCGCGGGCGGGCCGCTCCCGTAAGCGATCTCCCCCAGGTTCCGTTCCGGGCGGGTCTCCACGCTGATCCGATCCACCACCGCGATGGCCCGGCCGTAACTCAGTTGAAGTTGACGCGCCCTCTCTTCCAGCCGGGTCTCGATCCGCCGGTGCATCGGCGTACGCCCGACCAGCCTGACCCGGCAGACCAGGTGGGTGAGGGCCTCGCCGCCTTTCGCAACCGCGTCCTGAAGGTGGGCTAGAATGTTCTCCGTGAACCGTCGATCCACCTCGTCCACCGTCTGCGCGCCCTCGACATCGATAACAATCGCTTCGTAACGCACCCGGGAAAGGGGAACCTGCCAGGCTTCGACCCGCCCCGTGTCCGAAACCTCGATGATCCAGGGGCCGTGGATCCCCGGCTCCTTCGGACTCATCGCCAGCGGCGATCCGGGATAGAGGATGGAGGCCCGCCCCGGCTCTTCGTAAAGCGCCGGAGCATGAATATGGCCGAGCAGCCAAAAGCGGGGGGGCAGGCCGCGAAGGGCCGCCGCTGTAACCGGGGCGTAAGGGCTGCGGAGCTGATCCAGATCGGCGTGAAGCAGTCCCAGAATCGGTGCGTCAGTTGCAGGGCCAGGAGCAGGGCCAAGTCGATAGCCCGCCAGGGGATCGGCCTCGTAGTGCTCCGTGGGAAATGACCATCCATCCAGGTGCAGGGCGGGCTTGCCTTCTTTATGGATGGTCAGCCGCTCCCACGCGCCGCCCGCTCCCACGAGCCGGAATTCATCCGGGTTGAAACTTTGCCCCAGCTTCGGCAGGACATCGAAGTCGTGGTTTCCGGCCACCGCGACGACGCGGATCCCACCCTGGGCCAGGGTCCGGATCCCGGCTTCCAACGGGCCGAAGGCCTCGAAGTAGCGGTTCTCCCGATCAACCACGTCGCCCGTCAGCACAACCAGGTCTACCCCGGCGTCCTGGGCATGGAGGACCACGTCTTCCCAGGCTTGGGCGCACGAAATCCCCTCGACGTCCGCCCCTTCAGGCAGGTGCCCCGGTCGCCGTCCGATATGCAAGTCGCCGGTACAAAGGATTTTGAACATAAATAATAAGTTATATTTCCATCTAGGCAGGTCCTTCTAGTCTACTAAGAGTAAGTTATTTGTATTTTCAAACTTGTTGAGTTTAGTGACATATACGATATAACTGCCTATTCTACTATACTATTACCACCGTCCGCGTCTTAATTAACTTTAAGACCTAATAGATATTGGGGAATAAACCGTAATGTTATTTTATAGATAT
>JACPQU010000070.1 GCA_016190305.1 Bacillota bacterium | reverse complement strand
GTCCGGAACCCCCAACTCCCGGCCGCAGCGGGCCGCCATTTCCCTGGCCGCCTGGATCCCTTCCGGTCCGGTGCACGCGTTGGCGTGGCCGCTGTTGATCACCAGGGCCTGGCAGGCGCCTGAGGCTAACCGCTCCATCCCCACCAGGACCGGCGCAGCCTTGACCCGGTTGGTGGTGAAGACGGCCGCCGCCGAGCACGGAGAATCGGCCTTGACGATGGCCAGGTCGAGTTTATCCTTCTTGGCCCCGCAGTGGAGCCCCCCGGCCACGAATCCCTTGGCAAAGGTGATCCCGCCGGTCTTATCAGCGATCTCCGCCAGCATAGTTACCCACTCCCTGCGACCGCCCGGAGGCCGGAGCTTCCGCTTGGCAACCAGTTTCACGCTTGACGAGTTTGCGTCCACCAACGTGTTCGCTTTCGTTCCAGGTTCAGGCCCGGCCGTTAGGGCCAGTACGCCTGGAGACCGGCCAGTCCGGTGGTCTCCGGAAGACCGAGCAGCACGTTCAGGTTCTGGACGGCCTGACCGGCGGCCCCCTTGAGGAGGTTGTCGATGGCCGTGACCACCACCACCCGTCCGGTCCGTGTGTCCACCCGCGCCCCCAGGTGGCACCGGTTGGTTCCCGCTACGTGCTTCGTCTCGGGAAACTCCTCCTGGTCGAGGACCCGAATGAAGGGTTCCGCCCGGTAGTCCTCCCGGAAACAGGCCAGGATCCCGCGCGTATCCAATGGCCGCGCCAGGGTTCCGTAGGCCACGGTCAGGATCCCGCGGGTCATCGGAACCAGGTGCGGTGTGAAGGTCAGGGTCACGGGCTCCGCCGACAGGCGGGAGAGCTCCTGCTCGATCTCGGGCGTGTGCTGGTGGCGGCCGACCCGGTAGGCCTTGATGTTCTCGTTGCACTCCGGGAAGTGGAAGTCCAGCTTGGGGGCCCGGCCGCCGCCGGACACCCCGGACTTGGAGTCCACGATGATCGTGTTCCGCTCGATCAACCCACGTGTGACAAGGGGCGCCAGGGCCAGGATGGCTCCGGTCGGATAGCAACCGGGGTTGGCCACCAGCCGCGCCCGGGTCCCGGGCGCGGTCCCGGCCCCGGGCCCGGACAGGAGGTTCCTATGCAGTTCCGGGAGCCCGTATACCGCCTCGGAGAGGAGATCGGGCCGCGCGTGGGGTTTGGCGTACCAGGCCTTGTAAACGGCCGGGTCACGGAAGCGGAAATCGGCCCCGAGGTCGATCACCCGGCAGCCGCCCTCCAAGAAGACCTCCACTGCGTCCATGGAGACCCCGTGGGGGAGGCAGAGGAAGACCACCTCGGCCTCTCCGGCCAGGGCGGCAGGATCCAGGGGCCGGAGCTGAAGCCGGAGGTCATGCGGCCCGCCCAGGTGGGGAAGGGCCTGGCGCAAGGATTTGCCGGCTTGCTGTTCGGAGGTGGCGAAGACGAGCTCCACCCCGGGATGGGAAAGGAGAAGGCGCACCAACTCCGCCCCGCTGTACCCGGTGGCTCCCACCACGCCGACCTTGATCCGATCCATCACGCCCGGACTCCTTTCCCGGGAAGGCGCTCCATAGCAGGGGCTCCCGGTAGGTATGATGCATAATTATACGTATCTGTGAATGATTATGCAATATGCAATTTCAAACCGCTCCCTAAATCTAATCGATTAAACCAATCGATTCGAACCACTCGATTCGAACCAATCGAACTGAAGCAGTCGAACTGAAGCGATGGAGACAAACCGTCGGAACCAATCCAACCGAACCAGTCGGAACTGAAGCGATGGAGGCGAAGCGATTGAGCCGAACAATCTGCGAGTGATCCGAGCCGATCCAGAACAGGGATATCCCGGTGACATTTGCTTCCGGCCGAGCTTCCTCCTGCTAGTTTCTCCCGCCCAAGCCCTTGGAAGATCCTTCCCGCGACCCGGTGGCCTAAAGGAACCGCCCCAGGAGGGGGCGAACACTTGTCCGGAGAGGGGCGAACGATGAAGCTGAACCTGGAACAGATCCTGGACCAGCTCGAGGATACCCCGGGTTTCCGGGATTGCGTGACCGCGTGGGAGCACCTTCCGGCCAATCCGCCCCGCCACGCTCCCTTTCCGGGCGACTTCGATTTCGATCTCCTGCGCGCCCTCGCTTCCAGGGGGATCCGGCAGCTCTACTCCCACCAGGCGGAGGCCCTGGAACTGGCGCGGCGGGGCCGCCACCTGGTCGTCGTCACCCCCACCGCCTCGGGGAAGAGCCTCTGCTACAACCTCCCGGTGCTGGAAAGGCTGCGGGTGGATCCCGAGGCCAGGGCCCTCTACCTGTTTCCCACCAAGGCCCTTTCCCAGGACCAGGTGACCGAACTGCTGGCCCTGGCGGCGGAGCTTCCGGGGGGACGGGGGTTCCGGATTTCCACCTACGACGGGGACACGCCGGCGGATGAGCGCAAGGCCATCCGGGCAGCGGGCCAGATCGTGGTGACCAACCCCGACATGCTCCATACCGGGATCCTCCCCCACCACACCAAGTGGGCCCGCCTTTTCCAAAATCTCCGGTTCGTGATCATCGACGAGGTCCACCAGTACCGGGGGGTCTTCGGAAGCCATTTCGCCAACGTGATCCGCAGGCTGAGGCGGGTGGCCCGCTTCTACGGAGCCGATCCGGTTTTCATCTGCACCTCCGCGACCATCGCCAACCCGGGGGAACTGGTCTCCACCCTCCTGGGGGAGGAGGCGGCGGTCATCGACCGCAACGGGGCCCCCGCCGGAGAGAAGCACCTGATCTTCTACAACCCGCCCCTCGTCAACCGGGAGCTGGGGATCAGGCGCAGTTCGCTTCTCGAGGCCAGACGCCTCGCCTCCCCCTTTCTTCGCCACGGAGTGCCCACCATCGTGTTCTGCCGGAGCCGCCTGGCCACCGAGATCATGACCACCTACCTCAAGGATGAGGCCGGCCGGGTGGGCCGGGATCCGGAGGCGGTCCGCGGCTACCGGGGCGGCTTCCTGCCCCTGGAGCGCCGGGCCGTCGAACGGGGCCTGCGGGAGGGACGGGTGCGGGCGGTGGTCAGCACCAACGCCCTGGAACTGGGGGTGGACATCGGGCACCTCGATGTCTGTCTGATGGCGGGCTACCCGGGCACCATCGCCAGCACCCTGCAGCAGATGGGCCGAGCCGGGCGGAAGTCGGGGATCTCGGCGGCGATCATGGTGGGAAGCGGGGCTCCCCTCGACCAGTTCATCCTCCGCAACCCGTCATACTTCCTCGGGCGGGCCCCGGAGGCCGGCCTGGTCAACCCGAGGAACCTGTTCATCATGGTCAGCCATCTCAAGTGCGCCACCTTTGAGCTTCCCTTTGACGATGGGGAGTCCTTCGGGGTGGACACCACCGGCGAGATCCTGGAGTTCCTGGCGGGGGAAGGGATCCTTCGGTCCGCCGGCGGCCGCTGGCACTGGATGAGCGACTCCTTCCCGGCACAGGAGATCAGCCTGCGGAGCGCCGCGGCGGACAACTTCGTGATCGTGGATGTGACCGGTAAGCCCCGCGTGATCGGTGAGGTTGACCGCCTGGGGGCCCTGACCATGATCCACGAGGAGGCCATCTACCTTCACGAGTCCAGGCAGTACCACGTGGATCGCCTGGACTGGGACGAGAAGAAGGCCTACGTCCGCCAGGTGGAGTCGGAGTACTACACCGACGCCAATCTGGCTGTCGAGCTGGAGGTGCTGGATACCGCCGAGGCCCGGGAGGGAGCGGGATTCGACCGGGCCCACGGAGAGGTCCGGGTGACTGCACTGGCCACGATCTTCAAGAAGATCAAGTTCGACACCCGTGAAAACGTGGGCTGGGGGAAGATCCACCTGCCCCAGGAAGAGATGCATACGGCCGCCTACTGGCTGGCCGTCCCGGAGGCCCTGGCCGGTTCGATGCCCCCTCCGGACGTGCAGGCCGGGCTGCTGGGCCTGGGCAACCTGCTGTCCAACACCGCCCCCATCTTCCTGATGTGCGATCCCCGTGACCTTCGCGCCGTCTGCCAGGTCCGGTCCCCCCATACCGGCAAACCGACCGTGTTTCTTTACGAGGCATACCCCGGGGGGGTCGGCTTCAGCGAGAAGCTCTTCCACATCGAGGAAATGGTGCTTCGGGCCTCCCTCGACCTGGTGCGATCGTGCCCGTGCGCGCAGGGCTGCCCCTCCTGCGTGGGTCCCGCCGAAGAGGCGGGGGCGGGGGGCAAGGAAACGACCAGGAGGTTTCTGGAGCGTTTGCTGGGAGCGGGTGAATCCACGCCCGCCGGAACCGGCGCTGAAACCGGAACCGGAGCTGGAAGGGGAAGGGGATGGGCTTGACGGACCGCGCTGAATTGCTGCGGAAGGCGGCCTTGGGAAGGGGACGTCCGGGCCTGGGCGGAGCCGGGAGCGGTGGAACAAGGGACGAAGAAAGCTTCGAGCGGGAAGCACTGAGTCCGCTTACGGCGGACCTGGCCCAGACCACCATACCCTCCTCCATTGCGGGGTTTTCCATCCCAGAACAGCACGCAACGAAGTGGCCGCCGGATTGGCCGGGGCACCTGCCCTGCCACCGGAACAGTCCCCCCATTCCCGGGCTCCTGGAGCTTCCCTCCGGGACCTGCGCGGTAGTGGATTACGACATTCCGGCGTCGGAACTGCTGGGGGGCCCGGTTCCCTCCCTTGGCCATCGCGAAGTCTCCCTCCTCTGGCGGGTTCCTCTCCCGGCAAAGGAGCTGGACCCGGACCGGGTGGTCTTCCTCGATACCGAGACCACCGGCCTCTCCGGGGGTACTGGAACCTACGTTTTCATGGTCGGCCTGGGGCGATTCCGTGGGGACTCCTTTAAGCTTCGCCAGCTCTTTCTCAGGGATCTGCACCTGGAGGAGGCTTTCCTGGAGGCTATGGCCGGCGAG
>JACPQU010000069.1 GCA_016190305.1 Bacillota bacterium | reverse complement strand
CTTCGACAAGCCGCCCCGGCTGGCGGGGATCCGGCAGGGCCAGCGCAAGAACCTCGGTGCCCGACCCGCTCCGCCCCGTTTCACCGGGATTGAGGCCGAGAGCCGCCGCATCGAGGTTGGTGATCTCCTTTTTCCGGGCCTTCATGATCCCGGGCAGGGAAGGATAGCGGGGCTCGTTGAGCCCTTTCTGGGCCGTCATGACCGCGGGGAGCTTCACCTGGATCTCCTCGCCGCCGCCGTCGACCTGCCGCAGGACCACGGCCTCTTTCCCGCCCTCCAGGATCTCCACCTTCGTGATCAGGCCGATCTCGGGCAGGCCCAGCAATTCCGCCAGGGCCGCCCCTACCTGGGCCGAGTCGTCGTCGACCGCCTGCTTGCCGCACAGGATCAGATCATACTCCATCGTCGAGATCGCCTTGGCCAGGACCCTGGCAACGGCCAGCGCGTCTCCGCCCTCAAAGGCGTCGTCCCGCAGGAGTACGGCCCGGTGGGCCCCCATGGCCAGACCGGTGCGCAGCGCATCCTGAACCCGGGCCGGGCCCAGGGATACCAGGGTGACCTCCCCCTGGCCCAGCTTTTCGGTAATCCGAAGGGCTTCCTCGACGGCGAATTCGTCGTAAGGATTCAGGACCCAGGCGACGCCCTCGGCGGCGATTTCGCGGCCGTCGCCGGCCACCGCCACCTTCGTTTCGGTATCGGGAACCTGCTTGCAACAAACGATGATTTTCACCGGGTGGATCCCCCCCTGACCTTGAAACACCGTGGGTTCCGTCTGGTTGAATCTGGGTTTTAATATTTTTGAATTTTGAATATGGGTTCTATCATTAAAGGAGGCAGTCCTGTCGGGCTGCCTCCCTGTGAACTGGTCGTCCGTTTCAACAAAAGCCGTTTTCAGGCGTTGTCAAAGATCTTCTTCAGGCCGCGCCCAGCCTCTGGAGCACGCCTCCGACCCCCACCAGGTGCCGGCCCAGCCCGAGCTGGGAAGCGCTGAGACCCAGGGCCAGTCCGATCAACTGGGGCAGGTGGAACACGGGCAGCGAGAAATTACGTCCCACCGCTTTGCCCGCCTTTCCCTGCCAGGCGTCCACCGAGAGATGGCAGAGGGGGCAGGGTGTGACCATGCAGTCGGCGCCCTCGTCGGCGGCCTCCGACAGGATCCGGCCGGCCATCCGGTGCGAGGTGCTCTCCTTCACCGCCACGATATGGAAACCGCAGCACTTCTTCTCCCCTGCGAAGGGAACCGTCCGCCCGCCGAGGGCTTCGATGACCTTGGCAAGGGATGTGGGCTTCTCCGCGCTCTCGAAGCCCAGGGACTCGGCCGGCCGGAGAATGTGACACCCGTAGAAAGGAGCCACCCGGAGACCGTTCAGGGGCCGGACCACCCGTTTCTTGAGATTATCCAGGCCATACTCCTGCAACAGGACCCAGAGGAAATGGGTCACGTTCACCGTTCCCCGGTAGGACATACCGATCTCGGCCAGGGCCTTGTTGGCCGCCGCCATGGCTGCTCCGTCAGTCTTCAGCCGCAGGTTGGCTTCGGACAGGGTGAGGGTGCAGGTGTTGCAGATAGTGAGCATCTTGTTCAGACCTTTAGCCTCGGCCAGGGCCAGGTTCCGCGCGTTGAGGGCCAGCCCCACCTCGGGCTCGGACTCGCTCAGGTCGCGGGCCCCGCAGCAGGTGGCCTCCTCCAGGGGCACCAGGTCGATGCTCAGCTTGGCGGCCACCAGGTGCATCGCCTGGTCCAGCTCCGAGCAGCTCTCCTCCGCCACACAACCGGGGTAGTAGGCGTACTTCATTTTTGTACCCCCCCGGCGGCTGCCTTCACGACACGCCGCACGTCATCGATCTTCCGGATCGGCTTCTTGAAAGGAGGCTTGGCCTTCCCCTTGCGCATCATGGCCAGGGCCTGGGGGAAGTCGGTCAGTTGCTTGAAGATGCCCCGCGTTTTCAGCACGAGCATCGCCTCATTGAGCTTGCCGTAACGGACGATGGATTCGCGAAAAGCCTGGACGTGCCTGACCCCGGGATCGTTCACGAGCCCTTCCTGGATGGCCATTTCCCGCAGGGCCAGGATCGCATGGGCCGGCTTCACCTGCTTGGGGCACGGCACGCACCGGTAGCAATGAGCGCACCACCACAGCCCCATCCGGGTGAGATCGGAAAGCCGCTCCTTCTTCTTCGCATCCCGCGAGTCAGCGGCGAAGCGGAAAGCCTGGGCCAGGGCCATCGGGCCGAGAAAGTCGGGATCGGCCTCCAGGACGGTGCAGTCGCCGAAACAGGAGCCGCACTTGATGCAGTCGGCCACCCGGTCGATGACGTCAACCTCCTCCTGGCTCTGGGGGATTTCCCTGTCCGCCGGAACCTTGGATTCGTCAGGCTGCAACCAGGGCTCCACCTTGGTGAACTTCTGCCAGAAGCCCTCGAAATCGGTGACCAGGTCTTTGAGCTGCTTCATATTGCCGAGGGGTTCCACCGTGATCGTGGAGCCTTTTTCGAGTTCGAACCCCACCTGGGTCTTGCAGGCAAGCTTGGCGTCGCCATTGATCTTCATGGCGCAGGATCCGCAGATCCCGCTGCGGCAGGAGCGCCGAAAGGTCAGGGTGCCGTCGACCTCATCCTTGATGTACTGGAGGACGTCCAGCACCGTCCAGCCGGGTTGAACCGGGACTTCCATCTCCTGGAAGCGCCCCTCCCGGTCCGTCTCTGGATTGTACCGGAATATGCGGAACTTGACCCGCTTGTTCTCGGCCATCAGTACTTCCTCTCCTCCGGTTGGTACTTGGTGATCTTCACCGGCTTGTACTCCAGCCTCGGGGCGCTCTCGGTACGGAAGGCCAGGGTGTGGCGCAGCCACCTTTCATCGTCGCGCGTGTCGTAATCGGTGCGGAAGTGGGAACCCCTGCTCTCGGTCCGCTCGATGGCCCCGGCCACGATGGTCTCGGCCAGGTCGATGATGTAACCGAGCTCCAGGGCCCCCTGGAGGTCGGTGTTGAACACCGAGCCCTTGTCGTCGATGGCCACCTTGCCGAACCGATCCTTGAGCTCGGCGACCTTGGCGGCGGCTTCCCGCAGGTCATTCTCGTTGCGGAACATCCCGACTTTATCCATCATCACCGTCTTCAACTCCCGGCTGATGGCGGATACCCTTTCCCCGTTCTTGCGGTTCCGGATCCCGTCCAGCTCGCTCTTGACCGCCGCGACGGCGGAATCCTTGATCGACGGCATCTCCATCCCGTGCGAGGCTTCGGCGGCGTGCTTGCCCGACCGGCGTCCGAAGACGATGGTGTCCAGGAGCGAGTTGCCGCCCAGCCGGTTGGAACCGTGAGTGCTCACGCAGGCGCACTCCCCGGCGGCGTAGACCCCGGGCACCGTTCCGGCCCCGTCGTTGTCGGTCGGGATACCGCCCATCGAATAGTGGGCCCCCGGCTGGACCGGGATGGGCCCATCGATGCAGTCAATACCCGTAAAGTCCATGATCAACTCACGGATCTGGGGCAGCCGCTTCTTGATCAGGTCCGCCCCCAGGTGCCGCAGGTCCAGGTGGACGAAGCCTCCGGGGAAGCCGCGGCCCTCCTTGATTTCGGTTTCGATGGAGCGGGCGACGATGTCCCGGGGACCCAGCTCCATCTTGGAAGGGGCGTAGCGGGTCATGAAACGCTCGCCTTCGGTATTGACCAGGTAACCACCCTCGCCCCGGGCGCCCTCGGTGACCAGCACGTTGGATCCGAAGAGGGTGGTGGGATGGAACTGGACGAACTCCATGTCCTCGAGGGGGATCCCGGCCCGGTAGGCGATGGCCATGCCGTCGCCGGTGTTGACCAGCGCGTTGGAAGTCTTCTGAAATACCCTGCCGTACCCGCCGGTGCAGAAGATCACCGTCTTGGCGTTGAAGGCCCGGATCTCACCGGTCGCCCAGTTGATGGCGACGACCCCGGAGCTTTGCCCGTCGTCGATGACCAGGGACAGCACCGACCATTCGGAGAACACCTGGACTCCGCTCTTCAAGGCTTGCTCGTACACGGTGTGCAGGATCACGTGGCCGGTCTTATCCGCCGCGAAGCAGCAGCGCGGAAACCCGGCGCCGCCGAAGGGGCGCTGGGCGATCCGGCCGTCCGGGGTCCGGCTGAAGGGGCAACCCATATGCTCCAGTTCAATGATATCCCCCGGGGCGTCCTGGCACATAATTTCGGCCGCATCCTGATCCGCCAGGAAGTCGGCCCCCTTGATCGTGTCGTAGGCGTGCTTCTCCCAGTGATCGTCATCCCCGAGCGCCGCGTTGATGCCGCCCTGGGCGGCACCCGAGTGCGACCTGGTCGGGTATACCTTGGAGAGCACGGCCACGTTGACCTTGAACTTCCTGGCTTCAATGGCAGCCCGGAGGCCCGCAAGGCCGGCGCCGACCACAAGCACGTCGTATCCCGCCATCCTCACACTTCCCCTCTCCCAGGATCTAGCTGAGCGATGAAGGTTCTTCTATAATTTTTGGACGTTTTCGGACGCCCTCATGATAGTCCAACATCCTTGGATAGTCCAACATCACATCATTCATACCATGCAGTCGAAACCTATCTTTAACGCACATTACTCGTCGTCATATTCACCGGGGCACGGCCGCAACGGCGTCTTCACCCGCGAAAGCTCGATGCGCGGGCAAAGCACAACTCGCGGCAAAGCACGGCAGACTTACATCCGTTCGGCCATAGCCCGGGCCATCTCCATGGTGGAGGCGCTGCCGCCCAGGTCGTAAGTGACCGTCTTCCCCTCGGCGATGACCTCCGCCAGGGCCTTCTCGACCCGGTCAGCGGCTTCCAGCTCGCCGAGGTGCCGGAGCATCATCACCCCGGAGAGGATCATCGCGCTGGGATTGACCTTGTACTGCCCGGTGTACTTCGGGGCACTTCCGTGAACCGGCTCGAAGACGGCCCCGTGCTGCCCGACGTTGGCTCCCGGCGCGACCCCCAGACCGCCCACCAGCCCGGCGCAAAGGTCGGAAATAATGTCGCCGTACAGGTTGGGACACACCATGACGTCATACAGATGGGGCTTCTGGACAAGCTGCATGCACATGTTGTCGACGATCCGGTCCTCGAACTCCACCTGGGGGTAGTCCTGCGCCACATGGCGAGCCACCTCGAGGAAAAGCCCGTCAGAAAACTTCATGATGTTGGCTTTGTGCACCGCCGTGACCTTCCGCCGCTTCTGCCGGACGGCGAACTCGAAGGCGTAGCGGCAGATCCGCTCCGAGCCGAAGCGGGTGATGATCTTGATGCTCTCCGCCGCATCCTTGCCGACCATATGCTCAATCCCGGCGTAGAGATCCTCGGTGTTCTCCCGCACCACCACCAGGTTGATATCCTCGTAGCGGGACTGCACACCCTTGAAGGTGCGCGCCGGGCGCACGTTGGCGTAGAGATCCAGGGCTTGCCGGAGTGCGACGTTGACGCTACGGAAACCTGTGCCGATCGGAGTCGTGAGGGGTCCCTTGAGCGCGATCCCCAGCTCCCGGATGGAGTCGAGGACCCGGTCAGGCAGGGGGGTCCCCTCGGCGGACAGGACCTTTTCACCAGCTTCCAGCCATACCCACTCAATCTTGACCCCGGCCTTCTCCAGGACAATCAGGGTCGCCTCGGTGATCTCCGGGCCCGTGCCGTCACCCGGGATCAGTCCAATACGGTACATCTGGGACCTCCTCTTAACCGGATGCCGCTTCCGCGGTCTTCCGGCCTGGTTAAGATTTTCCTCTGTTCTATTCGGCCTGTCCTGTATCTCGGCCGGCCTATCCGCTTGGCTCCGCTTCCGAGGCCATCCGCTCGGCCCTGGCCAGGTCATCCCTGGTATTAATGTTCATGAAGGCGTGCTCCAGGGGGCCGAACTGTCGGAGCTCCGTCTCGTCGACGAAGCGCACCGGAACAGCCCCAAACAGGTCGATGATCCGCAGGCTTCCACCGGCGAGGATGTTCTCCACCGCCGTCAAGCACTCTTGCCGATAAACGGAGTGCAGGGGCTCATAAAGCCCGCTCGACCATCTCGGGATCACGACCACCGGGCGGCGGCCCGGCTCACCCGCGACGTCTTCCCCGGCGACGGCCAGCAGATGGGCGATCAGCCCGGGGTTCAAAAACGGCATATCGCAGGCGGCGAAGAAGTTATACTCGCGGGTCGTGCCCCGGAGTCCGGCGGCCAGTCCCACGATGGAACCCCGGAGGGGGCTGCCGTCCACCACCAACCGGGCCTCCAGGTTCAGGGCCTCGAACTCGGCGCGGCGTCCCTCGTCCCGGGCGACGATCAGAACCTCGCCGACCAGGGGCCGCAGGGTCTCCATCACCCGTGCGAGGAGCGGCCGGCCCAGGAAAGGCTGAAGGGCCTTGTCCGTCCCGAACCGGCTGCTCCGCCCCCCCGCCAGGATGATCGCCGCCGTCTCGTCCCGTTTCAAACGGCCAGGGCGCTCCTCACCAGGCCGGGTACCTCCCAGGGGAGTTCCGCCACCGCCGTACCGGCGGCCTTCAGGGCCTCCACCTTGCTCTGGAAGGTCCCCCGTCCCCGCTCGATGATCGCTCCGGCATGTCCCATCCTCTTGCCCGGAGGGGCGCTCTTCCCGGCGATGTAAGCCACCACCGGCTTGTTGAACTCGGTCTTGATGTACTCGGCGGCCTCCTCCTCGGCAGTCCCGCCGATCTCACCGACCATCACCACGGCCTCGGTTTGCGGGTCGTCCTTGAAGCGCCGGAGCACCCGTACGAAGTCGAGGCCGGCGACCCGGTCGCCGCCAAGGCCGACGCAGGTGGACTGCCCGAGCCCGTCGGCGGTAAGGGAAGCCACGATCTCGTAGGTAAGGGTGCCGCTGCGGGCCACCAGCCCGATCCCGCCGACAGAGAAGATCTGGTTGGGGACGATCCCCAGCTTGCACGTACCCGCCGAGCAGATCCCGAAGGTGTTGGGTCCGACCACCGTCGTCCCCTCCCGCTCGGCCAGGGACATCAGTTCCATGGCGTCGTGAACGGGGATGTGCTCGGTGATAACCACTACCGTCTTCAAGCCGGCGCTGATCGCTTCCATGGCTGCGTCCTTGGCGAAGGCGGCCGGAACGAAGATCACCGAGGTATTGATGTCCTGGGCCTCCCGCGCCGCCTCGACCGTGTCATAGACCGGAACCCCGTGCACCGACTGCCCGGCGCGGCCGGGTGCGACCCCCGCCGCGATGGCGCTGCCGAAGGCCAGCATCTGGCCGGTATGAAAGCTTCCATGATGGCCGGTGATCCCTTGGACCACCGCCCGCGTGCTTTCGTCAACGATGATCGCCATGCCGTCTCCCCCTCAGCTTGCCGCAGACGCCCTGGAGGACGCCAACGCCACTACTTTCTGGGCCGCCTCGGCCATCGACCGGAAGGCCTCCATCCCGTTCTCCCTCAGGATCCGGTGGCCTTCCGCCTCGTTGGTGCCCACCAGGCGGATCACGAAGGGAACGTCGGCTCCCGAGGCCTGGCGGGCCTGGATCAGCGCCTTCGCCACCTCGTCGCAGCGGGTGATCCCGCCGAAGATGTTCACCAGGAAGGCGGAGGGGCCGGTTTCCAGGAGCAGCGAGATGGCGGCCGCCATCTCATCCGATCCGGTGCCGCCTCCCGCATCGAGGAAGTTGGCCGGCCGTCCCCCGTAGTACATTAGGGTATCAAGGGTGCCCATGGTGATCCCGGCCCCGTTGGCGATGACGGCGATGTCACCCTCCAGGGCCACGTAGCTGACCCCTAGGTCGTGGATCTTTTTCTCCAGCCCGGTCCGCTCCTCGACATACGGGAGCTCCTTGTGGCGGTAGAGGGCCTCATCATCTACGTTCAGGCGGCCGTCGGCGGCAATCACCCGGCCTCCCTCCACCACGACCAATGGGTTGATCTCAGTAAGCTCGGCGTCATTGGCCCGGAAGACCTTGTACAGCCGGGCCAGGATATCGGCCACCTGCTTGCCCACCGCCTGGTCGAGGCCGAGGCGGCGAACAATCTCCCGCCCCACGAACGGCTCAACCCCGACGGCCACGTCCACCGTCCGGCGGACAATGTCCTCTTCGGGGATCTCCTCAATGTTGATCCCGCCCTTGGCCGAAGCGATGATCAGCGGCCGGCG
This sequence comes from Bacillota bacterium, assembly GCA_016190305.1. Lineage (GTDB taxonomy): Bacteria > Bacillota > JACPQU01 > JACPQU01 > JACPQU01 > JACPQU01. The sequence continues at coordinate 515 of JACPQU010000069.1, read as the reverse complement.
GGCAGAACGATCTATGGCCACCCCAAGGTAAATCTCGTGGCGGATGGCCAGCTTCTCCTCCACCAGCACCTTTTCGATCGTGAGACCCTTCAGTTCGGTCCCCAGGAGCCGTTCGGCGGCTTCCCGCGCCTGGGCGGGTGTATCGGCGAAGGTGATCCCTCCGGCCTTGCCCCTGCCTCCGGCAAGGACCTGGGACTTGACGGCCACCGGTCCCCCCACCTCCCGGGCCCGGGCCTCAGCTTCCTCGGGCGTGGAGGCAACTCCGCCACGCGGCACGGGGATACCGCGCCGGGCGAAGACCTCCTTCGCCAGGTACTCGTAAAGTTTCACTCTCAAACCCCCCGTTGCTTCAAGCCTGGGCGCCCTTGGACGCCCGGCTGTCTCTGGGTGTTACCTCTTTTCGGCCGCGCTTCCGGCCGCAGCTTCAGGCCTTTGCCCGGGCCTGCATGATCAGCCGTTCGGCCTTCCGGGCCACCTCGGCCGGATCCACGTGGATCCTGGCCACGCCTTCTTCG
>JACPQU010000076.1 GCA_016190305.1 Bacillota bacterium | reverse complement strand
CTCTCACCGTGGTCGAGAATCTGGCCATCGCCGTCCGCAAGGCGAAGAACGGGCGGGGCGACGGCTGGTCCGTTGACCGGGCCCTGGAGTTCTTCCCCTCCTTGCAACGGCGTAAGACCAACAAGGGCAACCAGCTCTCGGGCGGCGAGCAGCAGATGGTCGCCATCGCCAGAGCCCTGGTGGCCAATCCGAAGCTGCTCCTCATGGATGAGCCGTCGGAGGGGTTGGCTCCGATCATCGTGCGGGAGATCGCCGAGGTCATCCGCCAGCTTAAGCACGAAGGATACTCGATCCTGCTGGTTGAGCAGAACTTTCACCTGGCCCTCGGGGCGGCTGACCGGGTTTACGTGATGAACAAGGGCCAGATCGTGCATACCTCCACACCCCGGGAGCTGGAAGCCGATGAAGAGGTCAAGGAGAAATACCTGGGGGTTTGAACCCAACTATTGATGAATTGTTCAATGGTTTGTTGGGTCACGGGGATCTAATCAACGGGGATCGGACCAAATAGAGGGGGGTCTTTGGATGGCAGTTGCACCTGCGGTTAGGCCAGGGGTTAAGGAAGACGTCTGGATTCCTAGTGTATGTTACATGTGTTATAACGCGTGCCGGATCAGGGTGCACCGGGTGGACGGGGTGATCACGGGGATCGAGGGTCTACCCGGCAACCCCCACAACAACACCCGGGTCTGCGCCAAGGGAAGGTCGGGGCTGATGAGCTATTACAATCCCGGCCGGCTCACGAAGCCTCTCAAGCGGACCAATCCCCAGAAGGGCCTCGGGGTGGATCCGAAGTTCGTCGAGATCAGTTGGGAAGAGGCCCTTGAGATCACGGCGAAAAAGCTGAAAGAGGTCCGCGAAAAGGATCCGCGGGCGCTCCTCTTCACCACCTTCGATCTCCACGTCCTGGGGACCTACATCATTCCCTGGCTCGGGGCGTTCGGTTCACCAAACTTCACCGCGGGGGCGGCGGGCTGGTTCTGCGGCAACGGCCTGCACCCCATCGCCTGGATGTTCCATGGCTGCTTCTACCTGGAGCCTGATTGGGACTACACCCGCTACGCCCTGCTCATCGGCAGCCAGACCGGCCACGGCCTGCACCTGAACCCGATGCACGCCGGGCCGAAGGTGGCGGACGCCAAGGCCAGGGGCCTGCACATGACCGTGGTTGATCCCTGGCTCAACCAGGCGGCGGCCTGCGCCCAGGAGTGGGTTCCCATCCGTCCCGGCACCGACGGCGCCTTCGCCGTCGGGATCCTGAACCAGCTTCTCAACGAATTGGGGATCTACGACCGGGAGTTCATCCGCAAATACACCAACGGCCCATACCTGATCGGCCCGGATGGCAAGTACGTGCGGGGTTCGGACGGGAAGCCCCTGATGTGGGATCCGGCCTCCGGAAAGGCCCGGCCGTTCACCGAGGCCGAGGATTTTGAAGCGGCGATCGAGGGCTCCTTTGAAGCGGGCGGGGTCAAGTGCCGGCCCGGGTTCCAGATCCTGAAGGAGCATGTCAAGTCGTATACCCCCGAGAAGGTCTCGGACATCACCACGATTCCGGCGGAAACGATCCGGCGGATCGCCCGGGAACTGGGCGAGGCGGCCAGCATCGGCTCCAAGATCGTCATCGACGGGGTGGAACTGCCCCACCGGCCGATCTTCGTGGACTTCAGCCGGGGAGCCCTGGCCCATAAACACGCCATGCTCACCGGCTTGGCCTGCCAGTTGATCAACGTGGTGCTGGGGGCGGTGGACGTCCCGGGCGGCTTCATGGGGATCGTGGCCGCCGGCCCGACCTGGCTCCCGGATGCGGACGAGGACGGGATGCTGATGCCCGCCCTGGAGGTCACCACCCTGGGCGTTCCCAACCCATTGCCCGCGGTGCCCTCCAAGATCCAGAAGCTGGAGGTCAAGGAACTTTTCCCGCTGGCCGTCTACTCGCGGCCGATGATCGTGGAGACGATCAACAACCCGGAGAAGTACAAGCTGCCCTACAAGCTGGAGTTCCTGCTCCACTGCCGGAACAACTTCCTGATGAACACGGCCAATCCGCGGCAGATGGCGGAGACCTTCGCCAAGATCCCGTTCCAGCTTTCCTTCGCCCAGACGATCGACGAGACGGTGGAGTTCGCCGACATCGTCCTCCCCGATACCCACTACCTGGAGAGCCTGGTGCCTCTCCCGGAAATGGTCCAGTGCAACAAGGTCGTCGGCGAGGGCGACTGGTGCCACGCGATCCGGCAGCCGGTCATCGACCCGGAGCCGGGGACGCGCCGCAACTGGGCGGAGATCCTCTTCGAACTGGCGGACCGGGCCGGCTTCCTGCCCGAGTTCAACAAGCTGGTCAGCGAGTACCTGGGGATGAAGGGCGACCTGGCCCTCCAACCCGATCAGAAGTACGACCTGGAACAGTTCGTGGACCGCTTCCTGATGGCCAAGCTGGGCCCGGAGAACGGTCTGGAAGCGATGAAGGAGAAGGGTTTCGTGCCTGAGCACAAGCCGGTGCAGGCGGCCTTCCCGCGGCCGTTCACCAAGGGCCGGATGCCCCTTTACGCCGAGAACTTCGTGGTTGCCGGCGAGCGGGTGAAGAAGGCCGTCGACGAGTTGGGTTTTGACTTCTGGGATCTCTCCGACTACCAGGGGGTCCCCGACTGGAAGCCCTGCCCGTCCCACAACCACAAGTCCAAGGAGCACGACCTCTGGGTGATCAACTACAAGATGCTGTACAACTCCTTCTCCTACACCGCGGAGAACGCCTGGCTGAACGAGTTGACCGACAAGCACCCGCACCACCGGGGGATCATCATCAACGCCAAGACCGCCCGGATGAAGGGCCTGTCCGACGGCGACCTGGTGTGGCTGGAGGACCCCCACGGGATCCGGGTCAAGGGCCGGGTGTGGCTGCGCGAGGGGATTCACCCCGAGGTGGTGGCGACGGCCGGGATCCAGGGTCACTGGGGGATGGGCCGTCCGGAGGCCACCAGGGGCAAGGGGTTGCATTTCAACGAGTTCATCAACATGAACCTGGAAAACCTGGACTTCCTCTCCGGGGCCCTGGACTGCTGCGTGAAAGCGAAGATTTACAAGGCGAGCTAGCGGATGCAGCCTATGAATCCAGTTGGGACGAAGATTCATTCAGCAACCGTAAGGGGGCTAGTTTAGATGGCACATCTGGGAATGGTCATCGATCTGCAAAGGTGTATCGGCTGCAACGGCTGCACCATCGCCTGCAAGTCCGAGAATGGGACGCCCCCCGGCGTGCACTTCTCGAAAGTGCTGGAGAAGGAGCGGGGCACGTATCCCAACGTGACCAGGGACTTCATCCCGGTCCTCTGCAATCACTGCGAGGACGCGCCTTGCGAGCGGGCCTGCCCGACCGGGGCGACCACCCGGCGCGACGACGGGATCGTGATGGTGGACTACGACAAGTGCATCGGGTGCCGGGCCTGCTACGTGAGCTGTCCGTACGTGAACCGGGCCTTCCTGCCGAAGGGCAGCCTGAGCAAGGGGTACTACGGGAACAGCCTGACCCCCTTCGAGGCGGTGAAGTACAAGGAGTTCACCGAGGGCACCGTGGTCAAGTGCACCTTCTGCGCGAAGCGGGTGGACCAGGGGCTGGAGCCGGCCTGCGTGGTCACCTGCGCGACCGAGGCGCGGATCTTCGGGGATCTGGACGACCCGGACAGCAAGGTCAGCAAGCTGATCCGGCAGAGCCGGATGTTCCAGTTGCTCCCCGAGGCCAACACTAAGCCTTCAGTTTATTACCTCAGGAGGTAGTGGCATGAGCAACGTCCCGTTGGTCGGCAGTGAGTTCATCGTCGGTTACCGTCGCCAGACCGAGTGGTCTACCTTGATTGCCCTGTCTTTCTTCTTCGGGAAGGTCGGGGCGGGCCTGTTCGCGATCAGCCTGTTCCTGGGTTCCGGACTCCTGGGGCTGGTGGGCCTGGTGATCACTGCGGTGGGTAAAGGGACGGCACACCTCCTGTACCTTGGAAGGCCGGAGCGGTTCATCCGGGCCATGGCCCGGCCCGACCGTTCCTGGATCGCCCGCGGGATCTGGTCGATGACG
>JACPQU010000068.1 GCA_016190305.1 Bacillota bacterium | reverse complement strand
CTGCGGGGATTGTAATAACTCATCAGGCCAGCCCGGCCCTTGGCGCAGAGGCGGGAGCCGTTGTAGGGGTTTCCCGGAAGACCCTCGATGGAGGTGATCACCCCACCCGATCTCCGAACTCTGATCCGGCAGGTGTTATAGCACATGTAACAGACGCTGGGGATCCAGGAGTCGTCCAACTCAGGCTTCGCCCGGATCCGGGGCGGGACGGACGGCGGTGATGTAGAAGGTAAACCGGTTCCACCTCCCGCGTTCCGAGAGGGCCAGGCCTGCGGACACCAACGCTTCAGCGACATCCTCCTCCCCCACCCGCTCATCGAGAGCCGGACCCATTTCCGCCGCCTCGGGATCCTTTCGCCAATCAATCACCGCCAGCCGGCCTCCGGGCCGGAGCACGCGCCGGCACTCGCGGAAGAAAGCGACCGGTTCCAGGAGTTCATGGGCCAAAAAGGCTATCCATAGAAGGTCAACCGCGGAATCAGCCACGGGGAAGGTATTTTCCTCAGAACGCAGGACTTCCAGGTTTGCGACTCCGGCCTCCCGGGCGCGCCCGTTCGCCGCTTCCACCATCTCGGGCGCCGTATCGATCCCGATCACCCGCCCGCTTGGGCCGATGAGCCGGGCTGCCGGTAGGGCGAAGAATCCGGGGCCGCAACCCACATCCAGGAGCACCTCCCCCTCCCGCAGGCCGACGCCGAAGCGGCGCAGCAGTTGCTCCGGCGGGAAATTGCGGTGCCGTTCCGGAGATTCCAAACGCGCCATCCGTTCAGGAGAAAACTTATGAGTCACATCGATCCCTCCCTTGGTCGGCTGCTCGTCGAAGAGTGGAAGCGGGTTGCTGTTTGAACTTCTTTCTATGCTCAAAAAGCCCTGCACTTTGGACCGGTATAACTTGCACGCTGTCGGCCGGCGCCTCAGGGTTCCCGGATGGATCCGCCCTTTCCGACCACCAGTTGCCTTCCCCTCCACCTGACCCTGGTGGTTAAAAAAGGCCTCAGCCACAGGATCACCACCAGCAGATCGGCCAAGGGCATGAAGACGGACCACCGGGCGGTGGCTCGATCCCGGAAGAGATATCGACCCACCCAGAAGGCCCAGGCAACGCGCATGAGCAGCAGGGCGGCCAAGGGAAGGAAGGCCAGGGGTAAGGACAGCCCCTGCCCCCGGGCCAGGATCCCGTAAACGGCCGCGTGGACGTGGGCGAAACGAAGGGGCATCAGGGCATAAAGCCAGGGACGCATCTTCATCAGGGCGGTGAACCACCGGGTGAAAACATCCCAGACCTCGCTCCAGGAGGCACTGGTCAACGGTGACTCGACCGGGGCGGAGACAGGCCGCAGCGCCAGGCCCGCGCCGGCAATCAGTTCCCCCAGCTTGAGATCCTCGGCGATGAATCCCTCAATATTTTCCAACCCGCCCGCCCGCTGCAGGTTATTCCGGGTGGTGGCGACGGCCGCCCCGGCGAGAATATTGTGGCTCCCGGCAAATGGAACCGGCCCCCCTGAGATGATGGCGACGGTTGCGGTGACGTTCACAAAGAGGGCGAAAAGGGCGGCCGGCAGGACGGCTGCCCGGGAGATATACGGGATGGCGAATGAGGCGCCGACCTCGGGCGAGGACAAGGGAGCCATGATTTTACAGAGGAAGTCCGGCGCCACCCTGGTGTCGGCATCGCTGAGAAGCAGGTGCTCATACCTCGCTTCCTCGAGGGCGGCGAGCAGGTTGGCCACCTTTCCGTTGCGACCGGTACCGGGTGCGGAACGCACGAATCGGGTGGGAATCTCAGGGTGCGCCCGGGCCACCGCCCGGATTACCTCCAGGGCCGGGTCCTCCCGATCCTCGCTGGCGACCACCATCTCCAACCGGCCCGGGTAGTCCTGCGTGTAGAAACTTTCGAAGTTGGAGGCCGCTTCCGGATCGAGTCCTTTGACCGGCTTGAGAATGGATACGGGAGGCCACGTATCCGCCGGACCGAAGGACCCGTCCAGGCCTTCCGGTCCATACTGCTGAGCGCCCGGAAGGACCGGCCGGTTCAGAAACCGGAAGGTGCGCCAGGTTCCGGACATGCCTTCCATGATGTTAAGGATGATCGTGACCAGGATGAAAGCAAGAAAAATATCCATCGTTCAGTCGCCCAGCCGGTCGCTCATGATCGTCCTCAGGCCGAGGCCTGCACCCGTGCCCCTGCCGACCAGGCCGGAAGCCCCAAGGAAAGGAAACCCGATCCCATAGAGATGATCATCCCGGCGATGAGGGGGATGGTGAAAGAACCCGTGAGATCAAGGGCCAGCCCTCCCAGGTAGGTTCCCAGGAAGGCTCCAACCTGGTGGGACAGGAAGATGAAAGCGTACACGCGTCCAAAGGATCCGGTTCCGAATTGGTCGGCGGTAAGGGCGCTGGTCAGCCCGACCGTTCCGAAGCCCATCAGCCCCATTCCGACGGCGAAAACCATCAGGGCCCACAGGGAGTGCACGCTCAGCGCCAGCACGACCAGGGGGATACGAGCGAAGTAGATTAACGCCAGCACGGTGCGCCTCGGGTAGCGGTCCGAGAGGGTGCCGCTGAGCATCGAGCCAAGGATGGCGCAGCCCCCCAGCACACCGACGGCGATCCCCCCAAGGGCCTTGGTGCCGCCCCAGAGAAGCACCATGGTCGGAAGAAACGTGAAGATCATCTGCATCAGGAACCCGCAGCCGAAGAGACCCAGGGCCAGCCGGCGGAAATCATCCCGCCGGAAGGCATCCCTGAGCACACCGCCGCCGAGCCCATCTCCGCCGCCTCCGGCTGGGGATGACCTGCCCGAAGGTTCCGGGTTCTGCGGGTACCGGGCGCGGGTCCCGAGCCAGGCGATTGGTGCCAGCACCAGCGCGAGCGGGATGCCGATGAGCAAAAAGCTGGACCGCCATCCTACCGACAGGATCAGAAACCCGACCAGGGGACCGAGGAGCAATTGCCCGGTGTTGACCCCCGCCGAGCTGATCCCGAGCGCCGTGCCGCGGCGCTCGGGGAACCAGGCGTTCAGGACGGCCCCGGTGGATACCGCCGTCAAACCGCTGAAGCCGATTCCGGCGAGCACCCCGAGGGTCAGGTATAACTGCCAGAGATCATGGACGAAGGAACTTAAGGCCAACGCAGCCCCCATCAACAGGGTTCCGATGGTCATGATCGCTCCCCCGCCCCATCGATCCACCAGTTCGCCGATGAGGGGCTGCAACAAGCCCGAGATCAGGGCGAAAAGGGACAGGGAGAGGGCTACCTCCGAGTAACCCCAACCGAACTCTTCCACCAGGGGCGTGATAAAAAGACCGAATCCGAAGCGTAAACCGCGTGTGGCGAAGGATACCAGGACGATCACCGCCAGGATCACCCAGGCGAGATAGGTTTGATCACCGCGCCGCGTGGACGACACCCCCTCCAGGAATTCCGAACCAAGTACAGGCAAGTCTAAATCTAGGCAAAGTCCAGACAAACTCCCTTCTTTCTTTCCCCGTTTCAATCCTCCCGTTGCGCCTTGCAGCCTTCGTTGCCAATTTTACCAGTCAATTGGAGGACTACCCGGAGGCCCCGGCTAAATTAAGATCATTAGTTGACGTAAGAGGTGCAGCAATGCGTGTTATGCTTGTCCTGGCGCTTTTGATCATGATGATTCTGCTCACCGGTAATCCGAGCGCCGCCGGTGCCGCCGGCGATGCCGTGGATGCTTTTCCCGTGGAGATCGATGGAAAACCCCTGTCCTGGAGCGGAACAACCTACCTGGAGAAGGGTCGTATTCTCTTTCCCGCCCGGGATCTGATCCCGGCTCTGAAAGCAAACCTTCACTGGGAGGCAAACGATAAGGTCCTCCGTGTGTCCGCCGGCGGGGCAGTCTTCTCGTTCCGTCCCGATTATTATACCGCCGATATCAATGGGCAGGAGGTCGCTCTTGACGTTCCTGCTCGAAACCATGACGGACGGGTCTACGTGCCCCTGCGGGCAACGGCCGAACTTCTGGGAGCCGAGGTGACCTGGGAACCGACCCGCCGGACGATTGTCATCAAGGGCGGCCAAGGGACGCCTCTTTCCGCCGGCGCTGGCTCACCCGGGGTTCGATTTACCGCGGAGGAACTCGACCTCCTGACCAGGGTCGTAAACGCCGAAGCTTACGGAGAACCGATGCGCGGGTTGATCGCGGTGGCGGCGGTGATTTTAAACCGCATCGGCCACCCGTATTTCGGTTCCAGCCTGAAAGACGTGATTTACCAAAAGGGCCAGTTCCTGGTGGTCTGGAACGGCCAGCTTGATCGTTCCCTTCACCCCGAAGTTCGAGAGGCGATGCGGCGGGCGTTGGCCGGAGAAGATCCTTCCAACGGGGCCTTGTTCTTTTATAATCCTTCCCGGAGCACCTCATCCTTCTGGGCCGGACGCCCGGTAACAGCTGAGATCGGAAACCATCGTTTCACCCGCTGATGGGCAAGACGCTGCCGCCGATCCGCGACGAGGCGGGTTCTTGCATTCCTTTCCGGGGCATCTTATATTCCATCTACTATGTTTTTAGT
>JACPQU010000067.1 GCA_016190305.1 Bacillota bacterium | reverse complement strand
GCGGTGGTCGGGCTGCTGGTATGAGGATGCAAGGCTCCCTGCGAAACCCGCGGGGAAGCCGTCCACCATCGGATCGAGGAATGGGGCTCGGCCGGTGTTTGAACCAGGTGGGTATGTAGAAAGCGGACTACGGGATTTAGAAAAAAGGAGTGAGCAATAGTGTCTCCGGTATCATCGTCGTCAAACAACAGGAAGCCCCGTTGGATGCTATTCAGCCTGATCTTAGCCCTGTCGATAGGCCTGCTGGTTTTGAATTCATGTAAGAAAGAGGAGTCTCCCGGGGCGGGGAAGCTGGAGAAACTTGTGGTGTCCTTCCCCTCCACGGCCGACCTGGCGGACGTACCCGGTCTGCTGGCTTTCGAAAACATGCGGGCCATGGGGTATGAGGTGGTTCCCAAGTTCATGGCCAAGTCCGAACTGGCCGTGGAAGCAGTGGTCCGGGGTGATGCCCATATCGGAAATACCGGCGGGGTAACCTTGTACAATGCCATCGCGGAGGGGGCCAAGATCAAGGTTTTTATGCAGCAATCCGGGAACCCCTGGGCGCTGGTGGGGCGTGGGAACGTGAAGACGCTGCAGGACCTTGACGGGAAGAAGCTGGCTCAGCATAGCCCGGCTGCGGAGAGCAAGGCTCTCACCGATATGATCCTGGCCACCAAAGCGCCCAATGTGAAACCCCAGGTACTGATCATCGCCGGCTCGGACAACAGGGCTCAGGCTCTTCTCCAAGGTGATATCGATGCTTCCCCCCTGGAGCTGTCAGACTTGATCGGGCTGAACATCAAGCAGCCGGGAAACTTCAATGTTCTGGTCTCCTTCACCCAAGAGTTGCCGCTCCTGCAGACCTCTCCCTTTTACGCCGGCACGAGCTTCCTGGCGGAGAAGAAGGGCGCTGTCAAAAGCTTCATTCGTGCGATCCTGGATACCCATCTCAAGATTGCCGAAGATGCCACCTTTCTGAAAGAACAGGCTCCGAAATACCTCCCGGGTTACGACCAGGAGCAGTTGCCGCAGATGATCGATGTCTACCGCCAGTACGGACTGTGGCCCGTCAACGGTGGGATTGAACCGGAAGCACAAAAATTCACCATAGATTTCTATATTGAGGGTAAAAAACTTCCGGAGAACCTGAAAACCGAGCAGATTTACGATCGATCCCTTCTCGACGAGGTCTTGAAGGAAATCGGGAAAAAGTAAGCGGAAGACGGTAGCGAATCAGTTCAGCCAATCCAGCAACGATGCCTCTTTCGGTTAAGCCGGGAGAGGCACCTCTATGAAAATAACCGCCCTACAGAAAAACCCGCCCACATCCCAGCCAGCCCGGTGATCATGCTAACCAGGACGTTCAGCGCGGCCAAGACATAGTTGCCATTTTCCATCAATTGAAGCGTCTCATAACTCCAGGTTGAGAAAGTCGTGTAGGATCCCAAGAAACCCACGGCCAGAGCCGGTTTCAAATTCGCCGGAAACTGAATTGACTGAATTCCAACTGTAACCAGGAAGCCCAGCAGGATAGAGCCGGTGACGTTGACGACAAGAGTGCCCAGCGGGAAAGGGGTAAGCGTCCGGCTGGCGATATATCCGGTGAGCAAGAACCTAGCCAGCGCTCCAAAGAAACCGGCGACACCAACCCAAAAATAAGGGACCAAAAGAACAGCCTCCCAAGGATTGATTCAGGCGCTTGACCCTAAAACGCGAAAAGCCTCTACGAGCGCCGGGTGCTCGTAGAGGCTATCAGCCTGACACGGCGGTTTAGGCAAGATCACCTGGGTGAGCCTCATCACCATTGATCAGGATATCCAGCAAGATCGACCCGGTCAAGTGGAATATGTGGGTTACCAGAGCAGGGGTGTGCTGATCAGCACTCACAGCCCCCAAAGGCCGATCGCCGGCAGAAGGCGGGTGATTGAGCCCTGAAAGCGCTCTACCCATTCGTCGTCCGGGCTTTGCCTTTGATCGAGCAGAATTCCAGCCAGGATGACGAGGGTGATCGCGTTCCAGCCGATGACCGCATGGCGGTTGGGAGTCCACCCGAACTGGTCCCCTACCCGGAGGACCACCGCCGTAAGCGCGTAGAGGTTGAGAAGCAGGGCCAGGCCGGACGCGGCCGACAGTCCTCGACGCAGCCATAGCTTCAATCGGGGGTCGAGCTTCTCAAGGGGTAAGGGCAGGGCGGCGACCATCAAAAACAGGATCGCGACGATGGTTCCATTGTAGACAAGGAGGAGATCCCGGCTCTGCAAAGGTTGGGTAAAGTTCCAGGGCAAGAATCCTACCAGGTAAACCAGGAGGATCCCGATCACCACGGGTAAAGCCAGGCGGGAAAAGAGGCGGAGGATCCTCAGGGGGCCATGCGAAACGTCCTGGAACTCCGGGCGGCGGCCGGGGGAGTAGACGCTCGCCAGGGCCAGAACGGGAATGGTGCCAAGGACGAAATTGGCCGTCCTTTGCACCATCGCTGGCGGGATCTCCACCCCCAGCACTCTGAAGATGCCCAGGGTAAGCGCTCCGGCCATCCCTGCGGCCAGGATGTAGATCAACGCCGAAAGTGCGAAGTCCAGGCTTTTCAAGATGATGAAGAACCGGGACTTGACGCGGTCAATGTCGCCGTAGGTGATGACATAACCCAGGGTTAACATAGCCACGAGGGGCAGATGGAGAGCCGCCAGACCGGCGACGGCGCCTCCCCTGCCGCTGAAAAACCATCCTGACCAAAACGTTAATAACGCCAAGATCACCGCCGCGGACGCGTAAACCCGTTTGTTTCCCGCTGCTGGATCCGCCTTGGTTCCTGTCAGCCAAAGATAGGTGAGAGCGGCCGTCACACCGGTCGGTCCCCAGCCAAGCCAGAAGGCCGGCTTGGCCGCCACCGGAAAAGGCATGGCAGGGCCTTCACCGGCTAGCAGGAGCCAGGCCAGGCCTAGAACAATGCTTAGACCGATCGCCGGGAACCAGTGGTGGAGCCCCAAAAAGGCTTTATCTTTAGGGTCTTCGGATAATCTGTCGCCTTCGGGCAATCCGGATTCCAGGGGCAGGAGGTCCAGGCGCAAGCCCCATGCTGTCAAGAGAGGAGTCTCCCGTCCGGTCTCGAGAGCCTTCTTGATCTCGCCTCGGAAAACGTCTTCCCGGTTTTCGGCAAGTGCGGTTCGGTAGGAGCGTTCGAGTTCTACTGGGTTGGAGAGGGCCCGGTCGATGAGGGGATTCTTGATTTCCGGATCGCCGGCGGCAGGTGCCCGATTCGAGTCCATTTCAGCATCCTATCCTAAAGGTGAGCCCCCCGGGCTCGCCTTTATTCGTTTTTCCAGAATCCGGTAGGAATAATATTATCTGGTAATAGTATGGCATTTGGGCTCCCGGCGTGATCACACCCGTCCTCACTCAACCCGGTTGAGGCTGTAAGCACCCACCACCGTAAGCACCAGGGCCACCAGGACCATGATCAAGATGTCCGTTCCCAGATCCCAGCGGATCAGCCCGGCCTTCACGGCCACCTCCGCCAGGGGGCGTTCCAGTCCCCCCTCCAGCGTGATCATGGTTTCGGAGAAGATCACGTTGCGAAGCCCGTCAATGCCGTAGGAGAGGGGATTGATCACCATCAGGTTTTTCATCCATGCGGGAGCCGATGAGACCGGGAACATGGCTCCGCTCAAGAAGAAGAGGGGCATCACCAGGAAGTTCATGACCATCTGGAATCCCTGCATGGATTCCATCCGGGCGGCGATCGCCACCCCCATGCTGGTGATGGCGAAGCTGATCAGGAAGGCAAGCGGCAGAAGCCGGACGACGAGACCGGGGGTCAGGCGGATCCCCAGCAAGGGAGCAAGCGAGATCAGGATCGCCGACTGAAAAAGGGCTACGGTTGCTCCCCCCCAGCTCTTTCCGACCGCCACTCCCCAGCGGGGGACGGGAGCCACCAGTACCTCCTTGAGAAACCCGAACTCCCGATCCCAGATGATCGAGACGGCCGAGAAGATGGAGGTGAAGAGAATGCTCATCCCGATGATCCCGGGGTACATGAACTTGACGTAGTCGAGGCCCCCGGGAGCGGCATCAAGGCTCATCGCGCTGGCGAGCCCCTTGCCCATGACCAGCAGGTAAAGGAGCGGCTGGGCGATCATGCCTACGATCCGCGCCCGTTCCCTGATAAAGGTTTTGATCTCGCGCAACCAGATGATGTAGATGATGGCGCCCGCTCGTTGAACAACTCCTGCACTTCCCATCACTGGCAGAACCCCTCCTTCAGCGGTGCCGTTCCCAGAGTTTACGGCCCTGGCGCAACCGGTCGAGGGCCGTGCCCTCCTCGTCGCGGATGGCCCGCCCGGTCAACTGGAGAAAAACATCGTCCAGGCTCGGTTCCTTGACTTGGATCGACTTTAGCCGGTGCGTGAAATCCGCGGCCAGCCTGGGTACGAACTCCGCCCCCGCCGCCACCTGAAAATGCACCCCGCCCTCCGCCTCCAGGACATCGACTCCGTACCTGGCCGCCAGTTCGTTCTTCAGGTCACCTTCACCACGAATGATGATCTTGTCCCCGCCGATCAAGCGTTTCAGCCCGGCAGGCGTATCTACGGCCTGGATCCTCCCGTGATCGATGATCGCGATCCGGTCGCAGTTCTCAGCCTCATCCAGGTAGTGGGTGGTCATGAAGACCGTGACTCCGACCTCGTCCCGGAGCATCCTCACGTGCCGCCAGATGGAGGTGCGGGTCTGGGGATCCAACCCGGCGGTCGGCTCGTCCAGGAAGAGGATGCTGGGATGATGCAGCATGCCCCGGGCGATTTCCAGGCGGCGTTTCATTCCCCCGGAGAAGGTCCGGACGAGAGTATGCCGCCGATCCGCCAGGTCGACCATTTTCAGCACCTGGTCCTGGCGATCACCGCGCAACTGTTTTGGGATTCCATAGAGCATGGCGTGAAACTGCAGGTTTTCGTCGGCGGTAAGCCGATCATCCAGGGAATGGTCCTGAAAGACCATCCCGATGGACCCACGCACCTTGTCGGGCTGGGCGGACACGTCGAATCCGGCCACCCTGGCCCG
>JACPQU010000006.1 GCA_016190305.1 Bacillota bacterium | reverse complement strand
CTTGATCAGGGGGAGTTTCTGAGCCGTCTCCTGGTAGGAGAAACACCCGATCACCAGCGGGAGATTGCCTATAACGCTTACCGGGCAGTCGATGACTCCGCGGAGAAGAGCTATGTGGAGAAATTGGAGCAGGAGATGCTCAGCCGGAGGCAGCGGGGGATCCAGGTGGATAACCTGTACAGCCTGATGGATTCGCGCCGCGACGTCCCTCGGACCCTCCGCGACGTCCCTCAGACCCTCGTGGAGGAGTTCGAACTGTTCAGGGTAATGCACAAGGCCGCCCGTTGTTATGAACTGAATACCATCCTGGGGCAGGACCCTGGAGTGCAAGGAGGACGGGAAGCCGTCCTGTTGACCCTGGCCCTGATCAAAAAGGTGATCCAGGAAGAACCCTCGCCCATTCGGCTTTCCTTGGGAGAGCACCGGCCCTACCTGGGTTATTGACGGCCGCCGCAGGTTTCGCCGGCCACCGTCCCGCTGCAGGTCCCATGTTACGGTTCACCTGGATGATGTCGGTTCTGATCCGGCTCACGGCCGGACCGAGCTAGACGTGTCAGGTGCCGCCGAATCCGACGGTAACCTTTCCGGCCCGAACCAGCACGGGTACCGCTAAGCCGCCTGACAGGGCCTTCATTTCCGCCAAGCGACCCTGGTGTACAGAGACGTTGATCTCGGTGAAAGGGATGCCGCGTTTCTCGAGGTCATTCTTGGCCGCTGAACAATAGGGGCAGCCTGTCTTGGTATAGATGGTGATTCGTTCGGTCAAACGTTGCACCTCCCGTTATTGCCGATCGAACTGTTTTAAGGTTTGATTACTGTTTTAAGGTTTGATTAAAATGTGGTCTTCATCCGGCTTGATTCTGGGTTTGATTCTTGGCCTGATTCAGCGCTAGTTTAGCTTCTGCTTTGAAATTATGTTCCGTCAAGAAATGGAGACAAAAGACCATATTCATACAATTAGCCATCGATTAACCACGGCTGCTGTCCTCGCTGAAGACCGGGTTTAATTGCTTGACAGGGTTTCGAGCATCCAAGTATGATATAAGATAATTAACTACAGGGTTCTAAACAAGGTCGTAATAAAAAGACCGGAACCATAAGGTCGGAACCATAAACGGACGATGATGGGGAGAGGCACGTCCGGGCGTTGGCTTCAGAGAGCCGGGATTGCTGGGAACCGGTGCCGACAGTCGTGCTGGATCGCCCCTAGTTATAATGAACGAAAAGGGAAATCCAGACAGAGGGCTCGGTGCCGGTCCGGGTGGAGAAGGTCCGTTTCCCCCAGTAGGTCATTTCGGGATGGCGCCCGTTACAGCGCAAGGGTGGGGTTGGTTTCCCCACCCGTTGAGGTCGGGGACCGCAAGGTTGCCGACGAACCCCAGGGTGGTACCACGAGATCGCCTCTCGTCCCAGGGCAGGAAATGGATGATGTGCCCAAGGCGCGGGAATCTGGTGTTCCCGGGGTTTTTTCCTTTTTATGCAGTTGTCGAATTTATGCAGTTGTCGAAGCGGATCGACCCGGAGGCCGGCTACGGCCTCGTTTTCCGGGCTGAGGTTCACCTTGGAGGTGGAGGAATGCGCCATACCCTGGCCGTTTTGACGGAGAACACCCCGGGGGTTCTAACCAGGGTCGCCGGGCTGTTCGCCAGGAGGGGTTTCAACATTGAGAGCCTCGCCGTCGGGGTGACCGAACATCCCCACATCTCCCGGATGACGGTGGTGGTGGACGGGGACGACCGGGTGATCGAGCAGGTCACCAAGCAGCTCCATAAATTGATCAACGTGATCAAGATCACCGACATCTCCGAGGATCAAGCCATTGAAAGGGAGCTCGTCCTGATCAAGGTAAGCGCCGAGCCGGCGACGCGGTCGGAGATCTCCGAGATCGTCAATATCTTTAGGGCCAAGATCGTGGATGTGGCCCCCAAGACCCTGGTGATTGAGGCTACCGGGGATGAAGACAAGGTTGAAGCCATCATCCAGTTGTTGAAACCCTTCGGTATCCGGGAGGTCGTGCGGACCGGAAAAGTGGCGATGGTGCGGGGTTCCAAGGTGGTTAAAATCGCAGAGGAGGCTGTATGAGGTTGGCCAAGGTATATTATGACTCTGATGCGGACCCGGCCCTGCTGAAGGGCCGCCGGGTGGCGGTCATCGGTTATGGCAGCCAGGGGCATGCGCAGGCGCAGAACCTGAGGGACAGCGGTGTCGACGTGGTCGTTGGTCTCTACCAGGGCAGCCGTTCCTGGACCCTGGCGGAGGAGGACGGTCTCCGGGTGAAGACGGTCGCCGACGCGGCGGCATGGGCGGATATCATCCAGATCCTGATCCCCGATGAGCGCCAGGGGGGGGTCTACCGGGAATCGATCCTTCCGAACCTGACCGAAGGTAAAGCCCTGGTGTTCTCTCATGGGTTCAACATTCACTTCTATCAGATCACGCCTCCACCTCACGTGGACGTGTTCCTGGTCGCCCCGAAGAGCCCGGGCCACCTCCTGAGGCGGATGTACGCCAAGGGGGTCGGGGTGCCCGGGTTGATGGCGGTCCACCAGGATTATACCGGTAAAACGACCCAGCTCGCCTTGGCTTATGCTCAGGCGATCGGCTGCACCCGTGCGGGAGTCATCCAGACCACCTTTAAAGAGGAAACCGAGACCGACCTCTTCGGAGAGCAGACGGTCCTCTGCGGGGGCGTCACCAGCCTGATCAAGGCGGCTTACGAAACCCTGGTGGGAGCAGGCTACCAGCCCGAGATTGCCTATTTCGAATGTCTCCATGAGCTCAAGCTGATCGTCGACCTGATCTACGAGGGCGGCTTGAACATGATGCGTTACTCGGTCAGTGATACGGCCACTTTCGGAGATCTCACCGTCGGACCGCAGATCATCGACGAGGCGGTCAAGACAAGAATGCGCGAGGTCCTGGCCAGGATCCAGAGCGGAGAGTTCGCCAAGGATTGGATCCTGGAGAACCAGGCCGGGCGCCCGACCTATAACGCCCTTTATGAAAAGGACAAACAGCACTCCATCGAGTTGGTCGGGAAGAAGCTGCGGGAAATGATGCCTTGGCTCAAGTCGAGCTAGCAGCGGCCTTTTCGGGTCCCATCTCCAGGATCCGAGCGTCGAAAAGCGGCTCGTCCGAACAGATCGTTTCTGAACAGTGATCGTCCAAGGATGGAGGAAGCGCAAGTGGAGAACCGCGTGTACATCTTCGACACCACCCTTCGGGATGGGGAGCAATCTCCTGGAGTCAATCTCAATACCAAAGAGAAACTCGAGATCGCCAAGCAGCTCGCGAAGCTGCAGGTGGACGTGATCGAGGCCGGTTTTCCCATCGCTTCCCCGGGTGATTTCGAGGCGGTCCGCCAGATCGCCAGGACTGTCCAAGGGCCGGCCATCGCGGGGCTTGCCCGGGCCAACCCGGCCGATATCGATCGGGCCTGGGAGGCCGTGCGCGACGCCGGCCGCCCCCGGATCCACACCTTCATCGCCACTTCCCCCGTCCACATGCACTACAAGCTGCGGATGCAACCGCAGGAGGTCCTCAAGCGGGCGGTGGAGGCGGTCAAGCGCAGCCGGGACTACTGTGAGGATGTCGAGTTTTCCGCGGAGGACGCTTCCCGCAGCGACCCCGACTTCCTCTGCGAGATCTTCAGCGCCGTCGTCGAGGCCGGCGCTACGGTGATCAACGTACCCGATACCGTAGGCTACGCTGTACCAGAGGAGTTCGCCGAGCTGATCCGGAAGCTCCGCCGGGGCGTACGCGGGATCGAGAAGATCGTTCTCAGCGTACACTGCCATAACGACCTGGGGATGGCGGTGGCTAACTCCCTGGCGGCGGTGACGGCCGGCGCCAACCAGATCGAGTGCACCGTCAACGGGATCGGAGAGCGGGCCGGGAACACCGCCCTGGAAGAGATCGTCATGGCCTTTTACACCAGGGGGGATATTTTCGGGCTGACCACGGGGATCGCCACCGATCAGATCTACCCCACCAGCCGGATGGTCAGTTCCCTCAGCGGGATGGTCGTCCAGCGGAACAAAGCGGTGGTCGGCTCCAACGCCTTCGCCCATGAGTCGGGGATCCATCAGGACGGCTTCCTCAAGGAGCGCACCACCTACGAGATCATGACCCCCCAGACCATCGGCCTGCCCACCAGCAAGCTCGTCCTGGGGAAACACTCCGGCCGCCACGCCTTCCGTAACCGGCTGGAGGAGCTGGGCATCTCCCTCCCGGATGAAGAGATCAACCGGGCTTTTCAAGCCTTCAAGGACCTGGCGGACAAGAAGAAAGAGGTCACCGATCGCGACCTGGAGGCCCTGGTCGGCGGCAAGATCATCGCCGTCCCGGAGGTCTTCCGGCTGGATTACTTTCATATCGTGAGCGGCAACTCCACCCTGCCGACGGCCACTGTCCGCCTGGTGGCGGACGAGCGGATCTTCGAGGAGGCCGCCTGCGGCAACGGCCCGGTGGACGCGGTTTACAAGACCATCGACCGGATCACCGGGATCCAGACCACGCTCGAAGAATACTCCCTCCGGGCGGTCACCGAGGGGAAGGACGCCCTCGGCGAGGTGACGGTGAAGATCCGGGACAACGGTAAGATCTTCACCGGACGCGGGACGAGCACCGATGTCCTGGAGGCCAGCGCCAAGGCTTACGTCCATGCCCTGAACAAGCTGGTGGCCGACTGGAAGATCCTCGGCCGCTGGCCGAGACCGGTTCAGGAAATAGATCAGGAGGGCGCCGCGGGAGGGAGTCGCACCGGCAAGGCCGCCGGCTGAGCCACCGGCTGTCCCGGACCTGAAAGCCGGCCCGGTGGGGAAAGAGAACAGCGTCGAGAAGAACAACTGCGGGGAGAGGTCGGCTGTCCATGGGGATGACCATCACCGAGAAGATCCTTGCCTCCCGCGCCGGACGCGCGGAGATCCGGCCGGGCGATCTCGTCAGCGTACCGGTCGACGTCATCCTGGCCAATGATATCACCGGCCCCTTGGCCATCCACGAGTTTCGAAAGATCGGGGTCGAAAAAGTCTGCGACCCCGCCAAGGTGATCCTGGTTCCCGATCACTTCGCTCCCAACAAGGACATCAAGGCCGCGGAGCAGTGCCGGATCCTGCGCGATTTCGCCAGGGAGCAGGGCCTCACCCACTATTTCGAGGTCGGGAGGATGGGGATCGAGCACGCCCTGCTGCCGGAAAAAGGGCTGGTCGTTCCGGGGGACGTGATCATCGGGGCCGACTCCCATACGTGCACCTACGGTGCCCTGGGAGCTTTCTCCACCGGGATCGGAAGCACCGATCTGGCGGCGGCGATGGCCATCGGGGAGATCTGGTTCAAGGTCCCGGAATCCATGCGCTTCGAGTTTACCGGAACGTTACCCGAGTGGGTGGGCGGGAAGGACCTGATCCTCAACACCATCGGCCGGATCGGGGTCGACGGAGCGCGCTACCGGGCTATGGAGTTCACCGGGCCGGCCCTCCGGGCTCTCTTGATGGACGACCGGTTCACCATGGCCAACATGGCCATCGAGGCCGGGGCCAAGTCGGGCATCTTCCACGTTGATGAGTTCACCCTCGCCTACGTGGAGGAGCGGGCGACCAGGCCCTACCGGGTTTTCAGCAGCGACGAGGACGCCGCCTACGTGGAAACCCACACCATCGACGCCGGCGGGCTTGAGCCGCAGGTAGCCTTTCCCCACTCCCCGGCCAACGTGCGGCCGGTGAGCGAGGGGCGGGGAATCGAGATCGAGCAGGTGGTGATCGGTTCCTGCACTAACGGCCGGCTCAGCGACCTCCGGATCGCCGCCGGGCTGCTGGCCGGCCGCACGGTTCACCCAAGGGTGCGGACCATGGTCATCCCCGCCACCCAGGAGATCTACTTGCAGGCCATGTCCGAGGGGCTTCTCAGGGTTTTCGTCGAAGCGGGGGCGGCGGTCAGCACCCCCACCTGCGGCCCGTGCCTGGGAGGACACATGGGGGTTCTTGCAGAGGGCGAACGTTGTGTGGCCACCACCAATCGAAACTTCCTGGGCCGGATGGGTCACCCCTCGAGCGAAATCTACCTGGCCGGCCCGGCCGTGGCGGCAGCCTCCGCGGTGCTGGGACGGATCGCCCACCCCGGGGAGGTCGCGGCATGAGGTTCACCGGTCGGATCTGGCGGGTCGGAGATAACATCGACACGGACGTGATCATCGCCGGACGGTATCTCAACACCATTAATCCGGCCGAACTGGCCGTCCACGTCTTCGAGGATCTCGACCCCGCTTTCCCGGCGCGCCTTCAGCCCGGGGACGTCATTGTCGCCGGCCGGAACTTCGGTTGCGGTTCCTCGCGGGAACACGCTCCCCTGGCCCTGAAGGCGGCGGGTGTGGCCTGCGTGGTCGCCGACTCTTTCGCTCGGATCTTTTACCGGAACGCGATCAACATCGGTCTGGCCATCGTGGAAGCGCCGGGGGCCGCCGCCATCTTCGGCGAAATGGACGAGGCGGAGATCGATCTCGCCGGCGGCCGCATCCGGAACCTCTCCACCGGCAATACCTTGGATGTTGCGCCCTACCCGGACTTCATCCAGCAGATCGTCCGGGCCGGCGGCCTCATCCCTTACGTTCAGGCCAAGGTGCGCGAGATGGGGGTGAACCCCCGGCCTTGAGCAGAATTGCGGTGTTGCCTGGAGACGGAATCGGCGTGGAGGTCACCCGGGAAGCGGTCAAGATCCTTCGAGCGGCCTCCGAGACCTACTCTTTCCATCTGGATTTCGAGGAAGCCCTCGTGGGCGGCTGCGCTATCGACGCCGTGGGATGCCCGCTGCCCGAGGACACCCTGTACCTTTGCCGGCGGAGCGACGCCATTCTGTTCGGCGCGGTGGGCGGCCCCAGGTGGGATCACCTGCCTCCCGCCCAGCGTCCCGAGGTCGGGGCGCTGCTGCCCCTGCGCAAGGAGCTTGGACTCTATGCCAACCTCCGCCCGGTGCGGATGGATCCAGCCCTGGTGGGATCGTCTCCGCTGAAGGAGTCCGCGGTGCTTGGGGTCGACCTGGTGGTGCTCCGGGAACTCACCGGCGGGCTGTATTTCGGCCCGCGGGGCAGGGAGGATACGCCCTCCGGGAGGAGAGTCTTCGATACCCTGGTTTACACCGACGGGGAGATCGAGCGGAT
>JACPQU010000066.1 GCA_016190305.1 Bacillota bacterium | reverse complement strand
ATCATCGAGCGGGAGCGGTCCATCAAGGGGGAACAGCGCCGGAGAGCGATCAACGTAATCCGCAGCCTGTCATTCATGGTGGTCGCGTTCCCCATTTACCTCTATCACTGGAAGCTAATCAAGCGGGAGAACTCCTTGCGGGAGAATTCCGCGAATCCCCAGGGCCCGGGGACACCGGTCTGAGCCGGTTCCAATCGGGCGCAGCAGGGGAAATCAGCGCGGGCTCCAGGACCGCCGCCAACGGATCAGCCGTTGGCGGTTACTTTATGGATGCCGGTATTGCTATAATAGCCCTTGGGTGAAGCGCCCCGGACTCCTGGATGAAGCATCCTGGACTGGAGATAATGGTTGTTCAAAGCTGAGAGGCCCGAGGCCTTTCCAGGGCCGGGCCCGGAGGTGGATTGAAGATGGAGCAAGCGAACCTTTTTCAAGAAATTGTATCGTTGTGCAAGCGGAGGGCCGTCGTCTTTCCCAGCAGTGAGATCTACGGGGGGATCAACAGTTGCTGGGACTACGGTCCCCTCGGAGTGGAACTGCGCCGGAATCTCAAGGACCTCTGGTGGAAGGCCGTCGTCCAGGGTCACCGGAACGTGGTCGGCGCCGACACCAGCATCATCATGCACCCCGAAGTATGGGTCGCCTCGGGGCACCGGGACCACTTCACCGATCCCCTCGTGGATTGCAAGAGCTGCAAGCAGCGGTTCCGAGCGGATCAGATCGATCTGACGAAATGTCCCGAGTGCGGGGGGCAACTCACGGAACCGCGCAGCTTCAACCTGATGTTCAAGACCTACATGGGGCCGGTGGAGGACGATGCGGCCCAGGTTTTCCTCCGCCCGGAGACGGCCCAAGGGATCTTCGTGGATTTCGAGACGATCTTCAACGGATCAAGGGGCAAGCTCCCCTTCGGGATCGCCCAGATCGGCAAGAGTTTCCGGAACGAGGTCTCTCCCGGGAACTTCATCTTCCGGTCCCGGGAGTTTGAACAGATGGAGCTGGAATTCTTCGTCGATCCTTCCACCGAGGACTTCTGGTTCGATAAGTGGGTCAAGGAGCGCCTGGAATGGTACGTGAGCATCGGGATCAACCCTGAACGGTTGCGTACCCGGCCCCATGGGCCGGACGAACTGGCGCACTACGCCAAGGCCTGCGTGGACATCGAGTACCTGTTCCCCTTCGGGTGGAAGGAGATCGAGGGGATCGCCAACCGCGGGCAGTTCGATCTCCAGGTCCATGCGCGTTCCAGCGGAAAACAACTGGTCGTCTTCGATCAGGTCAGGGAAGAGAATGTGGTGCCCTCAGTCATCGAGAGCAGCAGCGGGGTTGATCGCATTCTTCTGGTGGCCCTGGTGGACGCTTACGAGAAAGAGGCGGAGAGGTCGGTGCTCCGTTTCCATCCTACCCTGGCCCCGACCAAGGTGGCCGTTCTGCCGCTGATGCGGAAGGAACCCCTGGTGGAGAAAGCCGTCTCGCTGGAAGAAGAGCTGAGAGGATCGTTCACCGTCGAGTACGACGACGCCGGGAGCATCGGGCGGAGATACCGGAGGCAGGACGAGAGCGGCACCCCTTACTGCCTCACCGTAGATTACCAGTCCCTCGAGGATGATACGGTCACGATCAGGTTCCGGGACAGCATGCGCCAGGAGCGGCTGCCTGTAAAAGGGTTGACCGGCCGGATCTCCGAACTGATGAAGAGCCGGGAGCCGATGCCCGTAGAATAAAGCATTTGTTTGGATGAGATTTTCATTTTCATTGATTTGATTACCACACATCGATTTGATTGCCAATCATTGCACATCATCGATCCGATCGCCACCATCGATTTGATCGCATGACCTAAAACCCGGGAGATGCATGCCGTGGCCGAGGGGGTCGGGGCTACCGTCCCAAACGACGAGACGCCCCTTTGGAACAGGGACTTCGCCCTGGTTTTTCTCGGAAGACTGTTTTACTTCGGGAATATGCACCTCGTCCTGACCCTGCTTCCCGTCTTTTTAGCGTCTCTGGGAACCGGCTCGGCCGGGATCGGCGTCGCGATGGGAATCCCGGGGCTGGTCGCCTTCTTCATGCGGCCGTTCATCGGAGGCTGGGTGGACGCCGGATGGGGAAGGAAGATGATGGTCGCCGGGGCCCTGCTCTCGATCGCCATCCCCCTGGGATACTACCTTACAGGCCACCTTAACTGGCCCGTCTATCTCCTGCGGGTGGTGCAAGGCCTGGGTCTAGGGCTGTTCCTCACCGCCTCCCTGGTTTCCGCTTCCAGCACCGCCCCCAGGGCGCGGCTCGGAGAGGCCCTCGGGCTGACCCTGGTGGTGAACATCATCACCATCGGTCTTGTTCCCCCGGCCGCCCTGTTCATCAGCTTTCACTTCGGTTTCGGGCCTGCCTTCGCCCTTGCCGCCGTCTTCGCTCTCGGCGCCCTGGCCTGCGCCTTGATCTACCGCCCCCCAGCGAAATTCAGCGGCGGGGACGGGCAGGGCCCGGGTTGGGGAAGTCTCCTGGGTGAACGGGGGATCCTCAGGATCATCCTGATCTCTATCATTTCCTGGCTGATCCACGGCGCGGTCACCAGCTTCGTGATCCTCGCGGCCAAGGAGAGGGGGATCGCCCACCCGGGGCTCTTCTTCACCGCCTATGCGGTCGCCGCCGCCGGATCCCGCCTGGGAGGAGGCAGGCTGGCCGACCGGGTGGAGCGGAACCGGCTGGTCCTCATCTCGCTGGCACTCTCCGCGGCATCTCTGGGCCTGCTAACCCCGGCATCCACCCTCGCGGTCTTCCTTGTCGCCGGGTTCCTCTACGGCCTGGGTACCGCCGCCCAGGGCCCTGTTTTCCTGTCCATGCTGATCGACAAGGTCGGTCAGGCCCACCGCGGAAGGGTCGTGAGCCTTTACGGGGCGGCGGCCGACCTGGGACTCGCGACCGGCCCGGCAGTCTTCGGTTTTCTGTTGCCCGCCGTAGGGTACGGCGGACTGTTCGCCGTGGGTGCGGCCCTCTTCGCCGGACTCGGCCTGGCCGCCGTCCTGGGCGGCTGGAGGGAGAAAAAGGCGCAGGCGGCGTATCCGCCTGCTGACGCCCTAAGTTTTTCGGCGACGGACGAAGTTGACGCCTGACTCGAAGGAAAGGGGATGAAACGGTGTACGTGCTGCAACGGGCCAAGCATACGGTGGCCACCGCTCCCGACCCGGATACCATCGTCGTCCAGTCCATCCTCTGCGACGCTCTCCACGAGATGGTGGTCCGGCTCAAGGTAAGGGTTTCGGACATGGAGATCATCCAGGCCGACGGTGAGTTCAAGCGGATCCCGGTTCCCGTCTGCCGGCAGGCCCTGGTCCCATTACAGGAGATCACGGGGCTGAAAATCGGTCCGGGGATCACCAGGCAGATCACCAGCCGGGTAGGCGGAGGGGAGGGCTGCTTCCACCTGACGGACCTGGTGATGGAGGCGACGCGTTTCGCCCTGCAGACCAAGCATTACCTTGCCTCGGAGCAGCTTGAAGAAGAGGAGAAGGAGCACTACTTCCGCCGGGAACTGGAGGGCCGGTGCCGGGCCAACGCGCCCGACCAGGCCTTGCCGGCAGGGGTAACGGGGGCCTGAGCGGGAAGGCGGCAGGCTCCGACCAGCAATTTCAGAGTCCGAACGAGTGATTCGTAGTCAAACCAGTGATTTCAATTTCCAAAGATACCGAAGACCGAACCCAAGAGAGGGGGTTGTGAGATGATGCGGCCCTTGGGACAGCAGGAACTCGCCGGGCTGATCCGGGAGGTGAGCGATCGCGGAGCGGTGCGGGAACTCCTGGTCCGTCTGCTCCGCTGGCCGAGCCCCAAGACCGACCTGATGGAGGCGGAGCCCCAGGTGCTGGAGTTCATCTCCAGAGGGATAACCGCCGAACTGGCCCGGGTGGGGGTGGAGGAGCACCGGATCGACGGGATGGGGAACCTGATCGCCCGGAAGGGTAAGGCCGCCAACGGAAGGAGCTTTCTCTACGTCACGTATGCCATGAATCATCCACCCGAACGGATGCCCGACCCGTTCTCGGGGGAGATCGTCGATGGGGCCGCCCACGGGGTGGAAGGGGAGTGCGCCTGGGGCCGGGGGGCTTGCGAACAGAAAGGCCCTCTGGCAGCCGTCCTGGGAGCCCTGGCCCTCATTGCCGCCGTCGAGAAGAAGATGTCCGAGGAAATCCCGGGCGACCTGCTCTTTGTCACCAGTACGGCCGGGGAGACCGGGCGCCACGATTCGTTCCGATGGATGATCGAAAAGGAAGGGGTCCGGGCTGAGGCGGCCGTGCTGGCCTCCAGTTCCAAGAACGAGGTTTGCCTTGGGAACAAGGGCAGAGTGGGAATCCGGGTGAAGGTGAAGGGCAGGGCCGCCCACATCAGCACTCCGTGGGCCGGGGTGGACGCCATCCGGGGAGCCCGGGAGATCATGTCCCGGCTGGACGGATTCGTCCCCGAAGGGGAGCACCCCGCCCTTGGCCGGGTAACCTTGACCGTGCAGGGGATCAAGAGCTTCCCCTTCGATTCGAGCACGATCCCGTCGGAGTGCGAACTGGTGGTGGACCGGCGATTGCTCCCGGGTGACGAGCCGGAAAAGGCTTTCCGGGAACTGGAAGCCCTGGTCGGCACCCTCGACGGTTATGAACTGATCGTGCAGCGGGGAACCTTTCAGTATCCGGGGGAGGTGTCGCAGGACTCTCAGGCCGTGGCGGCCCTGGCTGAAGGAGTCACGGCCATGACCGGGAGGGAACCCACCTTTGTATACTCCCATCCCGTGCTGGACCAGGGATACCTGAACAGGATGGGGATCGAGACGATCAAGTTCGGCCCGGGAGATGTGCGCTTCGCCCACACCGATGTCGACCTGGTCCAGGTGGATGAGGTCGTGGAAGCGGCCCAGATCCTGGCCTATGCCGCGCTCCGCCATCTCCTCGGCGGGGAGTGAATACTGGAATACCGCGGGAAGATCAACGCTCTTCGCCACGGCATCCGTCACCTTAGGTACGGGCAAAAGGGAGGCGTGGAGTGACTGAAGTGAATGGAGTGAATGGACGGAAGGGAGGTATCGTCGTTGAACCAGGAGGACAAGTACGCTGCCCGGCGCTGGGATGCTGCCGGGTACGAGACGATCGACGCCGAGGTCCTCGAGACCATCGACTACGAGTACCCCGGCCGGCGGATCGAGGTTGAATACCGGACTTTGGAGTTCACCGCGGTATGTCCTTGGACCGGGCTGCCTGATTATGCCGACTTGGTGATCAGGTACGTCCCGGACCGGACCCTGATCGAACTGAAGTCCCTCAAGTACTACCTCCACTCCTACCGCAACGTGGGGATCCTCCAGGAACACGCCGTCAACCGGATCCTGGACGACCTGGTACGGCTATGCTCCCCCCAGTCGATGACGGTGGAGGGCAGGTTCAATGCTCGAGGCGGCCTGGATTCGAAGGTGACGTCTGTCTACGAGAGGCCTCCGGCCGGTAAGTAGGCCGGGCCCCCATTGACCCGATGGGACGGCGGTTCGCTTTCACCGTTCCCCGTGTCTCGAACCGGAGTGGGTAAGCCAGGCGTGCCCCGGTGACCCGGGCGGTCAACTCGTCCAGGGCGCACAGATCCGTGAGGCTGAATTCGGCGAAGGACCTTTTCCCCATGGCCCGCGAGGCCGCTTCCATCTCCTGGATGCAGGATCGAAGGAAGTTGGCGATGTAGCGGGCCGCCGATTCTCCATCCAGGTGGTGCTTCAACCGGCCCTCCTCGTATACCAGTTCGGTCGGCGGCTCCCAGGGCATGCTCTTGGTCACTTGGTTGTGGGTCATGGCCAGCAAGGCGATGCTGCCGATGGAGACGGCGTCAGCGCCGAGGGCCAGGGCCTTCATGAAGTCGCCGGGCGTGAAAAGCCCCCCTGCGGCGACCAGGGAAACCCGCTTGTCCACTCCGTGGCGTCTCAGGAAGCGGGCGGCCCTGGGGATGGCGTAAACCGTGGGCAACCCGAAGTCATCCTGGAAGGTCGGCTCGCTGGAGCGGGTTCCGCCCTGGGCCCCGTCCAGGGTGATCACATCGAAGCCGGCGCGAAGGCAAACGGCCAGGTCCTGCTCCAGTTCGTCGCTGGCCATCATCTTGATCCCGACCGGGATCCCGCCGGCCTGTTCCTTGATCCGCCTTACCAGGGGCACGAAGTCCTCGGGATCATTGACTTCAGGCAGGCGGGCATGGATCAGGGCATCCTCTCCCTGCTTGAGGCCCAGGAGTTCCCGGGTGACCGACGGGATGAGGTGGGAGGGGGTGCGTTTGGGGGCGGAGGCGTCGGAGCCCTGGCCCACCTGGACCTCGATCATGTCCGCCTTGCGCAGGATCTCCGGGTCGCGGGTCCACCCCCCCCGATCATACTGAAGGATATAGTGCCGGGCCGCCTCCCGTTCCGGGGGGAAGAAGCCCCCCTCCCCCGAGTTGGTGGCCGTGCCGGCCAGGGTCGAGGCCTTCCCCAAGGCAATCTTCGCTTCCTCGCTGAGGGCCAGACCGTGGGCCATCGCCCCAAGCATCACCGGGATGGAGAGCACGAGGGGCTTCCGGGCGTTTGGGCCCAAGACGACCGATGTATCGACAGCCTCGTCCTCGGGCAAAGGAAGGCGGCTCACCTGGGCGGGCGAGAACATCAAACCTTCAAACTTCAGAAAGCGGCGCGGGCTGCCTAGGGGCCGCCGGATGGGCATTCCCTCCTGGGCCCGCAGGCTGGTCTCCACGGCGGTCTGGGGCGGGATCTTGGTCAGGGTGCTGACCATTTCCCACAGATTTTCGGAATACTTGTCCTTGAACAGCCGCATCGTCAGGCGATCGGTAAACCGATCGAAGGCGGACCGCCAGAGGAGCGCTCCTAAAGCCAGGAAAAGGAGGACGGCCCCTACGGTCCCTAAAAAGGCCCATAGCAGGTTGATCATCAACTGCTCCCCCTCCAATGACCCTCCTCGGCCAGGTGTTGGCCATACGGCTTAAACGGTAACCCTGATCAACGGTAATGATGTTCCAGTGTTCCATCGATACTGTTGCAGCGATATTATTCCAAGGTTATTGTCCCAAATCATCAGGGGTTGCATCCAGGATCTTCAGCGCATGGCGGAAAGGGATCCCGATACGGAAGGACAAAGATCATGGGCAAAACTCGTGCAGATTATGGGGGAGGGGTCGGGACTTGGTCAGGGTAACGATGGCGGGTCTCGGCTATTCCGTGAAGGGAAAAGGAAAGCACAACGCCGTGGCCCTGTTGCGGGAGGATGAAGGCCCAAAAGTACTGCTGCTCTGGCTTGACGATGACGAGGCCGGCCAGCTCACCGGTCTTTTTGACGGCAAAGGCGAGGATTTTCCCCAGACCCACGATCTGCTGGCAGGACTTTTCCATTCCCTTGGACTCAACCTGGTGTCGGTGATCCTGGAGGGAAGGGGAAAGACGGCCAGCGCAGCCCGCCTGATGATCGCCTGGGGAGAGGAGCAGGGTGAGCTGGAGGCCAGGCCAGGCGATGCCGTCGCCCTTGCCCTCCGCCTCGGGGTGCCGATCTTCGCCGGGGAAAAGTTCCTCACCGAACCCTCCTCTTATAAGGTCAACGGGGTCATCAATTAACTGTGGGGTGCGGGAGGAACCTGGCGACCCTGAGAAACCTGGCCGTGGGCCTGGGAGTCTCGAAGATGGCGGTCGGCACGGCTGATCCGCTCCCGCTCCTGGAGGAGCTTCTTATAGCCCGGAGCGAGCGCCGGCTTACGTCCCCGTTTGAGATGGGAAGTCCGGCGGAACGCGCCAGCCCATCCGCGCCTTCCGGTGAAGCCAGAACGATCATCAACATCGCTTTTCCCCAACCGGAAGGCGTTTCTCATCCGTGGAAGCGACCGGCCGGCAAGCGAGGGTGGGGGTGGAAGTGGGGATGGATTTCTCCCCACGCCGCCGCCTTCGATTATCACGAAGTGATGGCCCGGGTGCTTACCCGGCTGGCCGTTGAGGTGCCGGGGGTAATCCCCGGCGGGATTCACGTGGACCGGACGCCGCTGCCTGAACGGGCCCTCGCGGCGCGGTCCGGCCTTGGCTGGCTCGGCCGGAACCATGCCCTGTTCGCTGGGCCTGAGGGATCCCGGGTCCACCTGGGTGAAATCGCCAGCAGCGCCGAACTGGAGCCGGACGAATCGCTTGCTTCCCTTTGTGGAAGTTGCCGGACATGCATCGAGGCGTGCCCCACCGGGGCCCTGGGAGGAAAATGGGGGCTGGAGACAGGGCGTTGCCTCTCCTACCTCACCCAGGCCAAGGGGGTATTTCCCCTTGAATTGCGCTCGTTTCTCGGTTCCCGCCTTTACGGGTGCGACACCTGCCAGGACGCCTGCCCGCGAAACCCGGTTCCGGCCGGCGAGGGGAAAGACGACTGCAGAGGGGGTTGGGGAGGAGTGGGCCCAGCCTTCACGTATTCAGGCTCGGCCTTCGCGCGGGCATCCTCCCGGGAAACCGACACGGGGATCCCCGGCACCCCTGTTTTTCATCCCGGCGGCTGGAACCTGGCCCATCTCCCGACCATCCTGACCCTGTCCCCTTCACGTTTCCGCGCCCTTTTCCAGGGGCGGGGCTTCGCGTGGCGCGGCCCGGTGGTGCTGGCCCGAAACGCGGTGATCTCCCTCGGCAACTCGGGGGATCCCGAAGCAATGACCGCCCTGGGTGCAGCCCTGGAGGACCGCCGTCCCATCGTCCGCGGCCACGCCGCTTGGGCCCTGGGGCGGATCGGGGATGCCAGGGCCAGGTCGATCCTGGAAAAGGCCCGGGTCCGGGAGACCGAGATGTGGGTTCACCGTGAGATCGATGAAGCCCTTGAGGGATCTCCCTGAGACTGCTTCACGATCACTTCGAGATCAGGGTGGCCTTGTCCTGGCCTAGACCCGCCTGCCCGCCCCTCCAGCCGCCAACAGATTCCAGCCGTCCAACCGCAGGTTATCGGCCTTTTAGTTGCGAATTTCATAACCCGGGCAAACCGGGCCAATGGTGGAAGTTTTCAGCGCTTGGAAAGGGGTTAATTGTGATCACCTTCACCGCCGTGACCGGCCGGGGGAAGAGACCCATGCGGTGGCCGAATTTTTTTTCTCCCTTCAAAACGTTTATCGTCCTCCTGCTGGCATCGGTGCTATTCTCGGCAAGCGGCGTCTCCGGGCAAGGTGAAAACGGCGACGCGAGCGCCGGTTCCCCGGGTGAATATTACGACCTGATCATCAAGGGCGGTACGGTTATCGACGGCACCGGCAGGCCGGGAATCATTTCGGACATCGGGATCCGTGACGGGAAGATCCGGGCGGTCGGGAATCTT
>JACPQU010000074.1 GCA_016190305.1 Bacillota bacterium | reverse complement strand
GGACGTGGATGTGGCGGCCACCAGTTCCACGAGTTCGGCGACGGCCTGGCGAAGCCGCCGGGTGGGACGGTAACCCAGGGCTTGATGGATCCTGTGCAGGGAGAGGTTAAGGGCTTCAGGCACGCCCCCCGGCCGGCCCGCTTCTATTTCGATCCTGATCCGCTTTCCGGTACGAGACTCCACCGCCTCCGCCACCAGGGCCCCGAGTTCCCTGATGGAGCTCTCCTCTCCGCCGATATTGTAGATCCGTCCGATCACGGCCGGCGACGCCTGGGTTCCGCCGTGGAGGCACAGCTTCATGATCTTGAGATATACGTCCAGGAGATCTTCGATATGGACGAAGCTCCTCACCTGGAGACCGTTGCCGTGAACCGTGAGCCGGCCGGCGGTCAAGGCCTGGCGGATGAAGGCGGGGATGACCGAGTCGAACTTGAGGGATGGGGATGGGCCGTAGACGTTGGACTGACGAAGGATCACCACCGGGACCTTGCGCCCGCGGTAAGCGGCCAGAAGTACCTGTTCCGCGGCGAGCTTGCTGACCCCGTACAGGTTCGAAGGCTGGGGAGGATGCCATTCGTTCAGGGGACTGAAGAGGGGTTTCCCGTAGACAGCCGAGACGGAGGAAGGAAACAGCCAGCCGGTCAAGGAGGCTGGAACAGCGCCAACCAAGGTATGTCGAGCCAGGATGTTGGACCTCAAACACCGGCCGGGGTTTGCCTCGGATACGGTTACCTCGGCGACCCCGGATAGGTCGAAGAGGAAATCAAGACCCTGCATGAAACGGGCGGCGGTTTCGGGAGCAGCGGCGTCACCCTCTTGAAGGTCCACCGGGATGCTGTGCAGGCCTTCCGGCACCGAGGAAGAGAAATCGTCGAGGACCCGGACCCGGAAACCTTCGCCGCAAAGGATGCCGGCCAGCCTTGCCCCGATATAGCCCGCTCCGCCGGTGATCCCGATGAGCATCAGGAAGTCACCGCCGGGTTCCCTGGGTTTTTTACTGCCGGTAGCCCCGATAGGAAACGATCCAGGTGAGCCTCGACGATCCTCCGGTGCGGCGACAAGCGGGCGATGGTAGCCCTCAGGGTCTCCAGCAAACCTTGCGGCGGCCCACCCAGCAGTTCTTGCAAAAAGGCCGTGTTCTCCATTTCCATCAAGTGCTGCTCTTTTTCCCGGCGTGGGTTTGGCACCTGATTGACCTCAACGGAGATTCCGCAGGCTTTTGCGGCCTCGCTGACCCCCTCCGCCAGATCGCGGATGCTCACCAGGGATGTGGCCTGGTTGAAGATCTCGTAGGCGCCGTCCGGGGGCCTGGCCGCGGCGCGGGCCAACGACTCCACGGCGTCCTCCAGGGCGATCAGGGGCTTACGCTGGGCGCCGAGGCCGTACACGGTAAGGGGATGATCGGACAGGGCCTGGGCGCAGAAGCGGTTGACCACCACCCCGAAGTAGAAGTCAAAGTCAAAACGGGTGCCCAACGCAGGATCCTCACCGGTCTCGGCGGTTTCCGCGCCGTAGACGATCCCGGTGCGCAGCTCGGAAATCGACAGCCCCCACTGCCGGTTGGCCAGGTAAAGGTTGGCCGCGTCGTGGGCTTTGCTCATGTGGTACCAGGAGGAGGCCATTCCCGGGTGAGGGATCCGATCACGGCGCCCGCCCCTTTCCACCTCCATGAAGCCTTCGGGAATGGGATATTCAGGCGCCCCGTAGATCCCGGTGGTGGTGGTTTCCACCAGCCTGGTCTCCGTCAGGCCCAGCTCGCGGATCCCCCAGAGCAGGCGCCTGGTGGCCTCATTATTGTTGTGTTGGGTGAAGGAGGCCGCGGCTCCGTTGATCTCCGAATAGGGAGCCGAGGGCTGGGCGGCCAGATGAACGATGACCCTGGGACGGTGGACGCTCAGGATCCGGTATACCAGTCCGGGCTCCAGGAGGTCGCCCTCAATGAAAGATAAATTGCGGTAGCCCAGGGACCTGGCGGCGGCAAGACGATCAGCCGGGGCGGGGATCGGGAGGGCGGAGACCGACCCGCATTCCGTCACCCATCGCCGGCGGGCCAGGTTATCCACGTAGACGATCCGTTCCGAGGGGAAACGCCTGGCCAGTCTCAGCGCGGTCGGCCAGCCCAGGTAACCGTCACCGCCGGTAAGCAAGACAGCCAAGAGAAGGACCCCCTTAGGCGGCATTCACACTCCACGATATGCACGGCGCCGGGACCGGGTCCGGGAAATTGCCGAGAAAGCAGCCCGAAGGTTATAATTGAACCGCCAAAACCTGGGAGGCGATATCATATGGTGGAGAAACGACTGCACCTGACCTTCCCCCTTTCACTGGTCAAAGAGCCCATCATCTGGCGCCTCGGTCGTGATTTCAAGGTGATCACCAATATCCGGAGGGCCAACGTAACCCACGAAGGGGGATGGGTCGTCCTGGGGCTGGAGGGTGAGGAGCTGGAGATCCAGAGGGCTGTGGACTACCTCGTCGGGCGAGGCGTCCTAGTGAGGCCGGTCGATGGCCAGGTTCTAGAATGAGCAGCCGGCATAGAATAAGCAGCCGGCAAAAGAAATCAAGTTCAATCGGGCTAGGCACACATGGATAGATGAACTGGATGGATCGAACAATTGGCTGAAACCGATTGAACTAAGTGTTGAAACGAAGCGGAGTATTCCGACAAGATCAAGGCCCCGCCCTGAATCAATGAAGGCGGGGCCTGTCTCTTTTACTCGGGGCTTCCTCCAGCTATATTTCCTGTCTGCACGGAATATGCCTTTGGGTCTGTCCAGCCGGTACCAATCTGATGGCTCAGGAATATTACTGGGGGTGAGCGGGAACAACGGTTCCCCCAGGGGGGGACGGACGTGGGACGTATTCGGGTCCTCATTGCTAACCACCATACCCTTTTCCGGCAGGGCTTGAAAAAAATCCTCGAAGAGCAACCGGATATTCAACTGGTCGGAGAAGCATCAAGCGGTTATGAAACAGTGGCCAAGGCCGGGGCCCTGAGTCCCAACGTCATCCTGATGGATGTGAACATTCCGCCTCAAGGGGGCGCCAGCACCACCAGGGCGATTAAGGAACGGCACTCCGGGATGGAGATCATCGGGGTGGCCAGCCACAGCGATCGGGAGTCTCTCCTGGAGATGGTCAAGGCCGGGGCGATCGGTTACATCCTGCAGGACGTGGAATCGGAGGAACTCATCAAGGCGATCCACTTCGGTTATTCGGGACAGTCCATGCTCCCTCCCGAAGTGGCGACCAAGCTGGTGGAGGAACTGGCGAACCTCATGCACAGGATCAACGGGCTCCAAACGCTGACACCGCGCGAAGAAGAGATCCTCCAACTGGTGGCCCAGGGCTTCACCAACCGGGACATCGCCAATCGCCTCTTCATCAGTGACAAGACCGTGCGCAACCACGTCAGCAACATTCTTCGGAAGCTCGAGCTCAAGGATCGTACCCAAGCCGCCCTCTACGCCCTGCGCATGGGCTTAGTGAAGAACCGCTGATGGTGTCAACAGATATTGACCGCTCATACTATGGATCGTATGGAAGGAAAGGCCAGGGGAAGGAGGACGGCGACGATGGGAATTCAACGCGAACCGGAAAATAGACCCGCGATGGCCGGAAAACACTGGGTGAGGCACAGTCCCCAAATGGATGTGGAGACCGAGCTGTTGAAGGTCGCCGTGGTGATCGGAGAGGGAACGGTGACGGTGACCATCAGCGAGGATATCTCTTTTCCCTCCGAGATCACCCAGGTCGAGGACACCTACGTCTCCTACCCGGAGCTGGAGGCGACCCCGCTGGCCGATAAGGTCAGGATCCGAGGGATCCTCCGCAAGCAGATCATCTACGTCGAGGCGGGAACCGGCCTCGAAAAACATCTGCAGGTGGAGGAACCTTACACGACCTTCATTGACATCCCGGGGTGCGCACCCGGATATGACGTGCACCTCCGGCCGGGGGTGGAGCATATAGCCTATGCCCTCATTCCTGAAGGTGCTGTTCAATCGGACCAGGCCAGGCAGACCTGTGTCCTCTCCATCTTCGTAAAGGTTACGGCAACTGCTCAGCTCAACGTGGTCACCGATGTCACCGGTCCCCAGATCACCCCGATCAAAGAGTTGATGAAGGTCGAAACCGTCCAGGGGGAAGGAACCTACCGGCATATGGTTACAGATACGGTCACCTTCCCAGGCATCGTCCACCAGGTGCTCGACACCATCTGCAGCATCGTGATCACCAGGACCACCCCCCTCCGGGATAAGGTGGTCATCACCGGCCGGCTGGAGAAAATGATCATCTACGTCAACGACGAGGACGAGACCGTTCGGGAGCTGTCGGTGGAAGTCCCTTACGAGTTCACGGTGGATCTGATCGGGACGCGGCCCGGTCACAACATCACCACCTACCCGACCCTGGAGTACATCGAGTACCAGGATTTCGAAATCCATGAAATCACGCCGGGCGAACAGTACGAGCCGCCGGAGTACGAGACGACCTGCCAGGAGGTCGCGGTCTTCTCCCTGTTCATCAAGGTCACCCAGACGGAGCAGATCGAGGTGGTTACCTCCATCGAAGGCCCCGTGGAATACGAGACCACCCTGCTGAAGATGGAGAGCGTCGTAGGGGAAAAGACGGCCGAGTGCCTGGTGGAACAGGTGGTGCAGTTCCCGCAGCCGGTCAGCGCGATCATCGGATATGACGCCAGGGTGATCGATATCGACGCAGACCCCATTTACGGAAAGGTCGTCGCGAAGGGGACCCTGTGGAAGAGACTACGCCTGGTATCGTCAGCGGACAGCACCGTTTACGTTCATGAAGTCCAGGAGCAGTTCACCACGTTCGCGGAAATCCCCGGCACCACCCCGCAGAGCAATCCCCACCTGATCCCCACGGTGGAGCACGTGGAGCACCGGCTGATTCCTATCCTCGGTGATCCTGAGGGAGCGAGCTTCGCGGCGGAACAGACTTCGATCCTCGATCTCTTTATCAAGGTCACCGATACGGTACAGCGGGAGGTTGTGACCAGCGTCCTGTATGTACCTCCGAGCGAGGATCCCTGTACGCCTGAGCATGCCGAGACGATCATCTACGTAGTTAAAAAAGGCGATACCCTGTGGAAGATCGCCAAGCACTTCGGGACGACCATCGACAAGATCCTGACAGACAATCCCTGGATCGAGAACCCGTCCTTAATCTACCCGGGACAAAAGATCACGATCCACAAGTGTGTTCCTTGAGGATGGCAGTGCGGGAAATCAAATATTCCAGGGGGCGCCGTTCAGGCGCCTTTCTTCTTTTCCTGGAAAAGCTGTCACTCTCCTCGAAAGAGTTGTCAAGATGATATACTGGGCGGAGAATTGCCATTGCGGGTGGTCATCAGGAAGCAACTCCAGTTCGGAAAACGGAGGTCATATCCTTTGCCTTCAAAAAAGTCCGCGAGCCCGCTGAACCGCAAGTTATATATCATCTTGACCTCGGTCCTTGCGGTGGCGGTCGCGGTGACCCTGATCTGGCTGAACCGGCCAGGAACCGATGCTCCGGAG
>JACPQU010000062.1 GCA_016190305.1 Bacillota bacterium | reverse complement strand
TGCTGCCATACCGGGCGGACGCCCCCCTGCACCGAGGCGATCATCAGCGCGGGACTGGCCAGGGTGGTCATCCCCTGCACCGATCCCAACCCGTTGGTCCGCGGCCGCGGCCTGGAACGACTTCGCGCCGCCGGGATCGCCACCCGGGAGGGGGTGCT
The DNA here is from genome assembly GCA_016190305.1 of Bacillota bacterium. Taxonomy (GTDB): domain Bacteria; phylum Bacillota; class JACPQU01; order JACPQU01; family JACPQU01; genus JACPQU01. The sequence goes on along the minus strand of JACPQU010000062.1, from coordinate 12,221 downwards.
GGCAGAAGGCGCCCTCCGGTTGAACCGGGCCTGGCTCCACTACGTCGCCACCGGGCGCCCCTACGTGACCATCAAGGCGGCGCAGAGCCTGGACGGCAAGACAGCGGCCCCGGGCGGAGAGCCGATGGGAATTTCAGGGCCGGTGTCCAGGGCCCTCGTCCACAGGTTGCGAGGGCGCGCGGATGCGGTCATGGTCGGGGTCGGAACGGTGATTCGGGATGACCCTCTGCTGACCACGCGCCTTGTGTCTCGGCGCAATGCCCTGCGCGTGATCGTGGATTCCGGCGGAAGGACGCTGCCCGATTCCAGATGCCTCACCCCTGGGAGGGGAGAGGCTCCGGCCGTCGTCGCGGTGGCCGAGGGTGCGCAGTCGTCGCGCCTGGACATGCTGAAGAAGGCCGGCGCGGAGATCTGGGTGCTGCCCGCCGACCCGGGCGGCAGAGTCGATCTGACGGCCCTGATGGAAGCCCTTGCCGGCCGAGGGGTGGTCGATCTGTTGTGCGAGGCCGGGGGTACCCTGAACGCCGCCCTCCTGCGGGCCGGCCTCGTATCCAGGATTCTGCTCTTCATTTCCCCTCTGATCATCGGCGGGCCTGGGACGCCCACGGCCTTCGACGGACCGGTCGGCGCGGCGAAGGCGGGTCCGGAAACGGCGGGGATGGAAACCGAGTCAGGTCGTCCGGCCGTCGAATCGGCCGCCGGCCTGTCTGATGACCCGGTCACGAACAAGGTGCCTGCCGAGTTTGGCTGGCGCCGCGTCGGCCGGGATCTCCTTCTGGAGATCCATCCGGTGGAGAACGGTGCGGGGAATCCATCCGTAGACGGGGATGCTCAGCTTCAAGGGAGGTGACGCCGGTGTTCACCGGCCTGGTTGAAGGAACCGGTCGCTTGTCCAGGATCGAGCAGAAGGGCGGCTCGGCTCTCATGGTGATCCGCTGTCCCGAGCTTGCCGCCGGGATCAGGGTGGGAGACAGTGTCGCGGTGAACGGGACGTGTCTCACGGCGGTCTGGATTCGCGGGGAGGAGGCGGCCTTCGAGGCGGTCCCGGAGACCCTCCGGATGACCACGCTGGGGGATCTGAGGCCGGGGGCCCGGGTCAACCTGGAGCGGGCGCTGGCCCTGGGCGACCGGCTGGGAGGCCACCTCGTCGCCGGTCATATCGACGGCCGGGGGATGGTCCGGACTCTCCGGAAGGATGGCTCGGCCTTGATCGCAGAGTTCGAAGCCCCGCTGGAGATCCGCAGGTACCTGGTCCATAAGGGGAGCGTGGCCATCGACGGGGTCAGCCTGACCGTGGCCGGGGTCCTGCCGGATGGGTTCACGGTTTCGCTCATTCCACACACCATGGAGCGAACGACCTTGAGCGGGCTGAAAGTGGGAGACGCGGTAAACCTGGAGGCGGACATGCTCGCCAAGTACGTGGAGAGGCTTCTCTTTCCCCCCGAGGCGGTGTCCAGGGAGGAGAGCCGGCCGGGAGCCGGGGGGCGGGGAAGGGAACCTCAGTCCGGCGTGGACAAAAGTACGGCGGCCGGCAGTCTGACGGGAGAATTCTTGCGGAGCAAGGGTTTTTGAGAGCGAAGAAGATCGCGGAGGGGGTTTACCTTGAAAGATAAGCGGGGTGACCACAAGGAGTTTCACTTCAATACGATCGACGAAGCCGTCAATGAGATCCGCTACGGGCGCATGATCATCGTCGTTGACGACGAGGATCGCGAGAACGAAGGCGACTTGGTCATGGCCGCCGGGAAAGTCACCCCGGAGGCGATCAACTTCATGGCCCGCCACGGCCGAGGGCTGATCTGCCTTCCGCTGACCGGCGAACGGCTCGATGAGCTCCGGCTCCCCTTGATGGTGAACCAGAGCACCGACGCCATGAACACAGCTTTTGCCGTTTCCATCGATGCCAAGGACGGGATCGCGACGGGGATCTCGGCCGCTGATCGCGCTGAAACCATCCGGATCGCGGTGGATCCGCGCAGCAAGCCGGAAGACCTGGCGACCCCGGGACACGTCTTCCCCCTTCGGGCCAAAAGCGGGGGAGTCCTGCGCCGCGCAGGGCACACCGAGGCGGCGGTGGACCTGGCCAGGCTGGCGGGGCTCTACCCGGCGGGGGTCATCTGCGAGATCCTGAAAGACGACGGCACCATGGCCAGGGTCCCGGAGCTGACGAGCTTTGCGGCCGAGCACGGCTTGGCCATCATCACCATCGCCGATCTGATCTCCTACAGGCGACGGAGCGAGAAGCTGATCCGGCGGATTGCCGAGGCGGAAATGCCGACGCAGAGCGGGGCTTTCCGGGTCATCGCCTACGAGAGCATCCTTGAGGACGGGGCGTGCCATGTGGCCCTGGTCAAGGGTGACGTCACCACACCGGATCCGGTGACGGTTCGAGTCCATTCCGAGTGTCTTACCGGAGATGTCTTCGGGTCCCTCCGTTGCGATTGCGGGCCCCAGTTGCAGACGGCCGTGCAAATGGTCGAACAGGCCGGCCGGGGGGTAGTCCTGTATATGCGGCAGGAGGGCCGCGGGATCGGGCTCACCAACAAGCTGAAAGCCTACGCCCTGCAGGACCTGGGAAAGGACACGGTCGAAGCCAACCTGGCCCTCGGTTTCCCAGCCGATTTGCGGGATTATGGGGTAGGGGCCCAGATCCTCTTCGATCTGGGGGTGCGGGAGATCCGGCTGATCACCAATAACCCGCGGAAGATCAAGGGCTTGCAGGGGTATGGGTTGAAAGTGGTGGAAAGGATACCCCTCCAGATCACTCCACATCACGTCAACGAGCGATACCTGCGGGTGAAAAAGGAAAAGCTGGGGCATCTGCTGGACTGAGCCTGCGGCGGCCCCAAATGAACCGGTCACGGGAAACAAAGGTCATCCGAAACCAAGCTGAACGGAGGAGGGAACATATGCCTGTCATCCATTCCGGGGATCTTTCAGCGGACGAGCTATCCTTTGGGATCGTCGTCAGCAGATTCAACGAGTTCGTGACGGGGAAGCTGCTGGACGGTGCCCTTGATTGCCTGAGCCGCCACGGGTGCCGGCCGGAGAACATCGAGATCGCCTGGGTTCCAGGGACCTTCGAAATCCCCCTGGTCGCCAAGACGATGGCTGCAAGGCCGGGTTTTGACGCGGTGATCTGCATCGGGGCCCTGATCAGGGGGGAAACCCCTCATTTCGACTTCATCGCCGCCGAGGTGACCAAGGGTGTTGCTCAGGTCGCCATGGAGTCGTCGAAACCGGTCATCTTCGGAGTGATCACCACCGACAACCTGGAACAGGCCATTGACAGGGCTGGAACCAAGGGGGGCAACAAGGGACGAGACGCTGCAGAAGCCGCCATCGAAATGGCCAATCTCCTCCGCGGCCTGTCCAGGTCATGAGGGCGAACTCGCACCGCGGGATGAAGTCCCGCATAGAATGAGGTGACTTCACCGCGGCAAGGAGGAAAACCGCCATGAAATTTATCGTCATACGATTGCCGGGCATTCTTGGAAGACTTGTCGGGGCCGTCCTCGGCGTGATCGCCAGGAAATAGGCGATGAGCTAAGATACAGCGCTGGTTGCCCTTTGAACACGGCCGGAGCGCAGGCAAGCGGTGCAGACATTGATCCGCCGGGGGCTGCCGCTTACGATCGCTCTGACCCGTTGCAGGTTGGGCAACCACCGGCGCTTGGTCTTCCGGTTGGAGTGACTCACCATATGGCCGGTGCCCGCTTCTTTGCCGCAGATCTCACACTTTCGGGACATGCTCAATCCTCCAGGTTTTTTGCACTGTAAAAAAGTGTAGCACGCACGGCCATTGACGGCAAGCGTTGTTCAAGGCAAGGTGCCGGAAATTGATGGCGGGGGGCAGGAGGAGCGGGGGCCGGCCGGACCTCAGGTGCAGACGAGGTTCCGGCCTCCCTGTTTGGCCCTGTAAAGGGCGGCGTCGGCGTACCGGATCATGTCCTCGGGTGTTCGGGCATCTTCCGGGAAAGCGGCGATTCCAGCGCTGATCGTTACCGTACCCGCCGTCCCGTCACTGGTCACATATTCAAAGCCCAGTCTTTCGACTTCCCGCCGGATCCGCTCGGCCACCGCCAGGGCCGTGGTTTTCTGGTTCCCGAGCAGCAGGACCGCGAACTCCTCCCCGCCGTACCGGCAGACCACGTCGCAGGCCCTGGTGATGTCCAGAAAGACCTGGGAAACCTTCCGCAGAACCTGATTTCCGGCGTGGTGCCCGTGGCAATCGTTATACTTCTTGAAATGGTCCAGGTCCCCCATCAGTAGCGAAACCGGTTCACGTTTCGGCCCTTCCCGCTCCAGTACCTGCTGTAAAAAGTCAAAGAAAAACCGGTAGTTGTAGAGCCCGGTCAGTTCGTCCCGGACCGCCATCTGGCGAGCTGAGGCCGCGTATTCCTGCAGGCGGACATGCGCATGGCGGAGTTCGCGCAGGATCCGCGAGAGTTCTTCTTTCTGGCGCTGCTGATTTTCCACCATTCCGATGAAAATCCTGGTGAAAATGACGATCGCGGCCATTCCGATGCACTCCAGGACCACCCTGTACGGATCCGGGGACAAAGGGGCGGGCGCCGGGCTGTAAAGATATGCGATCAGCCAGCGGCTGGCGGATGCCGTTACCAGGAGGATCACGGTCTGCGGAAGGTGCAGGTGAGCGGCGGCCAGAACCAGGGAGGTGAAGATCAGAGGGTTTCCGTAACCCCCGTCCCCTCCGCCGAGGTAAAAGAGGCCGAGGACGAATACCAAATCGCCTAGTGCGGCGGCGAATCTCAGCAGGGAATACCGACCGAGTTTAAAGGCGAGGAAGGTGCTGCCCGCCAAGTAGATCAATACCAGGCCGGACAGACCGGCCAGGGATATCCCTGGGCTGACCTTTCCTGACAGGCTTGAGGCGCCGATAAAATACAGGGCGTAAACGAGTTTGAGCCCGTGAATCACGATGTCGATTCTAGCGAATCTCACTGCTGCGCCCAGCCTCCCGGCTGTCATTTCCTGTTCTTTGTTGACAGATTTCCACACCCTTCCTGCCCATTCCTTTGAAAACTCCCCATAGCGCAGGAGGCGCGGGGGAATGGATAGAAATTAGGCGCGCATGTTCCTGTCTTCCATGGGTGGTGCAGATGGCTGATGGCGGGTTGTTCGGGACGAGAGTTCCTGGGGATGCTGGAGACTGGATGCCTGGGTCTTAGAGAGCGTCGCGACGAGATCAACGCCCTGAATGTTTTTCCTGTTCCGGACGGGGATACCGGGACCAACATGCTCCTTACGGTGGAAGCTGCTCTCAAGCAGGCCAGGGCTTGCGTCACGAATGGGATCGGCGACGTGGCCGCAGCGGCCGCGGGCGGGGCCCTTAGAGGCGCCAGAGGCAACTCTGGGGTGATCCTGTCTCAGTTGATGGCCGGCTTCGCGGACGGTTTTAAAGGGCTCCAGAGCGCTGGGGTCAAGAACTGGGAAGAGGCATGGAGCAAGGCGGTCAAAGCAGCGTACGGGGCGCTCTTGAACCCCGTCGAGGGGACGATGCTCACGGTGGCCAGGGAGATCGGGGAGGCGCTGCCAGCCGCTGCGCAAAGCCGTCCCGAATCCTTGGGAGCGCTTTTTACGGAGGCGGTCAAGGCAGGCAGGAACTCCCTTCAAAAGACTCCCCTGCTCCTGCCCATCTTGAAAAAGGCAGGAGTAGTCGACGCCGGAGGGATGGGGCTCCTGGTGATCTGGGAATCTTTCGCGGGATATCTGTCCGGAAGCGCTCCTGCACCCGAAACCTCCGCGGCTTCAAGAGCCGCTCCCGCGCATGCTCCCGGAAACGCTCCCTCAAGCACTTCGCCGGCCGGGCACGCCCTGCCGGCAACGGAATCGAAGGGTCCTGCCCAGGCAGGGGTTGAAGACTTGATCACCTTCGGTTATTGCACCGAGTGCCTGGTAGGCGGCAGCAACCTGGCGCCGGAAGTGCTTCGCAACAACCTGGTTCCCCTCGGAGATTCCCTCCTGGTGGTCGGCGGGGGAGACCTGCTCAGGGTGCACGTTCACACCGACCACCCGGGTCACGTGATCGAGCTGTGCCTCCTGGTCGGGGAGCTTCTGGAGGTCAAGGTCGATAACCTCCGCCAGCAGCACCGGGATCTGGTGGCTGCCGCCGGGAGCGGCGGGGAGAAAAACGGTTTCCTGGAATCGGCGCCTGTCCCCGCGAAAGAAGCTGATCCCGGTGCGGAGATCCCATCGGTGCAGGGGGAGCTTCCGCCGGCGGCTCTGGTGGTGGTGAGCCAAGGGGACGGTTTCAGGGAGATCTTCCAAAGCTTAGGGGCGACGACCGTTGTCGAGGGTGGTCAAACCGCCAACCCCAGCGCCGGAGAGATCCTGGAGGCGATCGAAAGCACCGGGGCTCAAGAGGTGATCCTGCTCCCCAACAATCCCAACATCATCCTGGCGGCCGAGCAGGCGGCAAGGCTCAGCTCCCGCCCGGTCCATATCGTTCCGACCGGTTCCCTGCAGGAGGGAGTCTCCGCCCTTCTCGGTTTTGTACCCATTGAGGAGCCTGCAACCTGCGCCCGCAAGATGACCGAGTCCGCCCGCCTGGTGCATACCGGAGCGGTCACCAGGGCGGTGCGCCAGGCTGACTTCGGTGATCTGGCTGTTTCCGCGGGGGATTTTATCGCTGTCACCGGCAAGGACATGGTCGCGGCGGAATCGAGCCTCAAAGCGGCCCTGTCTGCCCTCGTCGGGGCCCTGATCAAGCGCGGGGGGAGGCTTCTCACCTTGTTCTGGGGGGATGACCTCACTGCTGAAGAAGTAACCGACCTCGCTGCGGAGGTTTCCAGGCTGCACCCCGCGCTCGACATCGAGATCTACCACGGTGGGCAACCCCTCTACCCCGTTCTTGTTTCCCTGGAGTGATCCGCACGCAAGACACCCCTTTTGTTAGAAAAAGGTTGATGTTCCACCGTGCTGCTTCCGCATGTACCCTTTTCCGATCTTGCCTGAATCTTAACAGGATGTTTTGGCAAAAACGACGCACCATAGTTTCTGAAAGGAGGTGATCTCACAATGGCCCAGGGTCAGAAGAGCAACCGGGCTCTGGTACGTGGTGCCGAGCAGGCCCTCGATCGTTTCAAGTACGAGGTCGCTTCCCAACTCCAGATCGATCAGACCAAAATCCGTGATGGTTACTGGGGTGACCTGCCTGCCAGGGAATGTGGAGCAGTCGGAGGTCAGATGGTCCGCCGGATGATCCAGCTGGCTGAGCAGAGCCTGGCGAACCAGGGTACACAACCCGTAACCGGGCAGACCCAGAGGATCCGGCCCACTCCGTAACAACCCCAAAAACGGCAAATTCACCTCTTTTTGGGGATAGCCGTTCATCAGATGCCCCGGGGCCGGTCGAGCCCGGGGTATCCCAATTTTTTTTAAGGACGAATTATGGCTCCAACCAAAGAAAACGAACTACATGTGCATGTTACGAATAAAATTAGGCGGCTTAAGTTTAACATTGCATCCAGTTCCTTTTTGCCCCATCCAAAAGTCCGGCGCCCACAGTTTACATAAATTGCACGGTATCACCCTTTCATCATGGGGCAGGTTAATCGTTAAAGGGGGAGTTCGCAATGGCACGCGGAAACAAGACGAACCGGGCCCTTGTCCCCGGTGCAGAGGCAGCCCTGGATCGTTTTAAATACGAAGTCGCCCAGGAGCTGGCGGTGGATACCTCCAAGATCAAGAACGGGTACTGGGGTGATCTTTCAGCCCGTCAATGCGGCGCCGTGGGCGGCAACATGGTAAAGCGGATGATCCAGTTGGCCGAACAATCTCTCGCAAAACAGTAACTCGAAACACGGCAATCTTATTGCGGGAGCGGTATCGGATCTCAAGGCGGGCTCGGCTCACAGCCGGGCCCGTTTTTTTTAACCTTTTTGGATCTTTGCTTTCTTGGAATAAAATTGGGACCGGTGGCCTGAGTAGGCCACCGGCCTGGGAGAGGAGAAACCGGAGGAAGAGCTTTGGGGATGTCTTGCCTCCTGATTCCAGCTATAGTATGAACAACTTTAATTATCTCATTCATGGTAATTTGTGGTTATAGGCAGATTGCGTATAGCAGGTTGCGGATACGATCTTGATAAGGAGTAGAAGCCATGATTACCGTCCAGGCTGGAGCTGCTAAAGGCAAAAAACTGAAAACGCCGTCCGGACTGCGGCCGACGAGCGCCCTGGTGCGGAAGGCTCTTTTCGATATCATCGGCCCCCTTGAAGATCTTTCGTTTCTGGACCTTTTCGCCGGATCCGGCACCGTGGGAATTGAGGCGTTGAGCCGCGGAGCCGTCAGGGCGGTATTCATCGAGTCCCATCCCCGTTCGGCCAGGATCATCTCCGAAAACCTGCGTTCGACCGGTCTCCTTCCCCGGGGTTCGGTTCTCTCCGGAAGATTGCCGAAGGTTCTCGGACGCTTGGGAGGGAGCTTTAACCTGGTATTTATGGACCCACCTTACGGGGATGAAGAAACGGTTCCGACCCTGCAGGCCCTTTCTTGGAATGGAATCCTGCAGGAGGGGAGCCGGGTGATCGTCGAACACAGCAGGCGCTTAGCCTTGCCCGATCATATTGGAGTTCTGGCCAGGGATAAACAGAAGATCTATGGAGATTCCAGCCTCAGCATCTATCATCAGACACGGCCGAAGGGGGGGGACACTCATGATCGTGGCGGTCTATCCGGGTAGCTTCGATCCGGTCACCCTCGGTCATACCGATATTATCCAAAGAGCGGCCAGGGTTTTTGACCAGGTGATCGTCGCCTTACTGGAAAATCCTAACAAAAAACCCCTGTTCACGCGCCAGGAAAGGCTCTCCATGCTGTCGGAAGCCACCAGGGAACTGCCCAATGTTTCGGTGGAATCCTTCCGTGGTCTCCTGGTGGATTACCTGCGGAGCAGGGGCGTCAAGGTGGTCGTCAAAGGCCTGCGGGCCGTCTCCGATTTTGAGTTCGAACTGCAGCAGGCACTCACCAACCGCAGACTCGATCCTGAGATTGAGACCTTTTTCATGATGAGCGATAGCGCTCATGCCTTCTTGAGTTCTTCTCTGATCAAGGAAATCGTCCGCTTCGGGGGATCGGTGCATGATTTCGTCCCCCATGGTGTGGAGGAGCAATTGAAGAGAAGATTAATAGAAATCGGGGCGGATGCTTTCGGGGAGACTATCTCGGGATAGGGACGTGCGCCTCACCTCCTGATCCTGACCACCAGCAACCTGCCGCCTCGTCCCAGTTGCCAGAGAATGCCCAACACGGCCAGAAAGGCGGGAACTAGGACCGCCCTGGAGGATGAAGCCGCCAACCGCCCACCCCAGGATCCCATGGAGGTGACTGCATCCACCCCGAGTGCGCCCAAGGGTGCCAGCACCGGCAGAGTTCCCGGCGGAGGCGGCAGCATCACTGCCGCCAAGTAAGTGGCGATCCCGGCCAGAACGGCGTGAATGAACCTGGCGATGATGTAGGGTTTGATCCGGATATCGGTCTTATGGATGATTGCGGCCACCTGCCCGTGCACCGATAGACCGCTCCAGGCGATGATCGCCCCCGCCGCCAGCAGGCGCTGGGCCAGAACGGCGTCCGCCTTGCTGGCGATATCCGATCCGATGGTGATCTCGAAGATGCCGCTGATGAATGAAGGGGCCAGGTCCGGATCGACGTTGATCAGGGAAAGCAACCCAGCAAGGCCCAGGCGGCCCAATTCGATCAAACCCACCGCCGTGGCGATCTTGATCATCACCGAGAAGAGAATGATGAATCCGCCGATGAGAAGGAGCGTGTTCATCGATTGGCGGACCGCATCGCCAAGGAGGTGCCCCAGCGGCCGGCCGTCCCGTTTCCTGGCGCTGTAAAGCTCCCGGAAGGCTCTCCCAAGGAGGTTCTCCCTGGAATGATCGGAACTTCGCAGGCCGGTTTCCATCTGGCCCCTCCCGTGAAAACGCATCAGGAAACCGAGCGCGAGACTTGAGGTGTAATGCCCGATGGCGATGGGGACACCCACCTGGGCCATACCGAACATCCCTACGGCCACCGCGCCGAACATGAACAGGGGATCGGCAGTGTTCGTGAAAGAGAGAAGCCGTTCGGCCTCCAGGCGGCCGCAGAGCTTATCCTCGCGAAGCTTGGAGGTAAGGATCGCTCCCAGAGGGTAGCCGGAGGCCAGCCCCATGGCCATGACGAATGAGCCGGTTCCCGGGACCCTGAAGAGGGGACGCATCAGGGGTTCCAGAAGCACTCCCATGAAATGGACGACACCCAGGCCCATGAGCACCTGGGAAGCGATGAAGAAGGGGAGAAGCGCCGGGAAGACGACTTCCCACCAAAGCAACAGGCCCCTGACCGCGGATTGGAAAGCCACCTCGGGGTAGATGACCATGGCGACAGTGATCATGACCGCCAGAAGGGCCAGGGCGTAGGTGTTGGCGACGGATCTGGACACGGGGTTCCCTCCCCTTCCCGAACCGCGGGTAGCGGGCGCGCATCGGTCTTAAATGTTATATGTCGGGGCGGGAACGATCAGGACAAGTCTTGGAGAACGCGGTGAGTGTCCTGTTATCCTATGGAAGAGTTCCCGGTTGGACCGATGGAAGCCGCAGTTCCGGGTCACCGAAGGGAACCATTTTAAACTTTACAATGGTCTAAAATCGGGGGATATCTCGTAGGGTAGACATGCTGCCCTGCGCTGCGCTTGACAAGGATTGGGCAGGTTCGGGAAGGGAAAGGGATGCCGATGAGGATTCGCGCCGTGGTCGTCCCGCGCCGTTGGAGGATCGTGTTAGCCGTAGTTTTGGCTGCGGCTCTCTCTGCTCTTCCCACTGATTACTACCTCCTGCTTCCGGGTGTGACCACCGAAATGGCTCCCATGGTGGAGGTCGAAGGAGGGGGCGAGAGCCCCACGGGCTCTTTTCTGCTTACCTCCGTCTACACCAGGAAGGCCCTGGGCATCACCTATCTGATCGGGGCCTTTCACCCGGGAATCGAGCTGATCTCCCAGGACAAACTGATCCCCGAAGGTTGGGACATTGAGCGTTACCAGCAACATCTCAGGGAACTGATGCAGGCCAGCCATGATACCGCCCGGGTCGTGGCTTTGCGGGAAGCCGGGTACCCGGTCAGAACACTGGGTGAAGGGGTCAAAATCATAGCGGTTCTGGAGGACAGTCCTGCGAAGGGGCTGCTGCAGGAGGGAGACACCATCGTTTCCCTGGAAGGGGAACTGGTGTTCATGGCCGAAGACCTGGTCACCCTGGTTCAAGAACGCAAACCCGGTGACCAGGTCAAACTGGTGGTGAAACGCCCGGGGAGACCTGAAGCCGTGGAGATCGTCGTCCCCACCACCAGCCACTCCGAAGCCCCCGGGAGAGCGGCCCTCAGGATCCTGATCAGCAGCCTGGACTGGAAAGCCGAGCTTCCCAGGGAGATCAAGGTTAATACCGCTGATATCGGTGGGCCCTCCGCGGGATTGGTCCTGACCCTCGAAATGATCGATCAACTCCTCCCGCAAAACCTGACTGGAGGCTGGCAGGTGGCCGGTACCGGCACGATCAGCCTCCGGGGAGCGGTCGGGCCTGTGGGAGGGGTGAAGCAAAAGGCCATCTCCGCCCGAAAAAGCGGCGCCGAGATCTTCCTGGTCCCGGTGGCCAATTACGAGGAAGCCCTGGCCGGCGGGGGAAGGGCTTTACGCGTGGTGCCGGTGCGGAACCTGGAAGAGGCGATGGCTTTTTTGAGGGCTCTGCCGCCCAAGCCGGCAGCGGAGGACGCTAACCCCGGTGGAAAGGGCCGGGAAAGGGAAAGAGAAGGGGACCCTCTGCGTGAAGGAAAATCCCTCAGGGATTGACCTGGATATCAAATAGACCTGTCGAGTCTAACTGACCTGCTCCTAATGTAGGGATCCTTGTTCATAGGAAAGTCATTTATTCATTAGGCAGCAGGGGTGCGAAAGTTTGTACAAGCATCTGGAATTGTCATTTGTAGACTTGAGAGATCTTTCCGGGGGGTTAACCGATGCCGGAAAAAAAGGATGAAAGCGCCAGGCCCAACGGCGGGCCGCGGCCGACGGATCCTCTCCTCTCCCCGGGAGCGAGGCTGCGGGCCTTGATGGCGGGAGATGACCCGGTGGTGGCCCCGGGGGCCTACGATGGTCTTTCAGCCAGGCTGATCGAGGCGGCGGGGTTTCCGGCCCTGTGCATGGGAGGCTACGCGGTCA
>JACPQU010000061.1 GCA_016190305.1 Bacillota bacterium | reverse complement strand
GGGATGTAATATTATGGCGGGATAGCAATATCATGGCGGGACCGACGGCCGGGAACGGGCCGGGTTATTTGCAGGTTATTGATCAGCGTTATTTTTCAGCCGAGTGTGGGACCCGGTTTACATCAAGGAGGAATACCAGGAAAGGACTATAACTTATTGTAGGGCTGAATTTTTCTAAAGACCGGCCGGACGCCGATGGATCTTCCGCTGATGGATCTTCTCGGGCACTGGTAACACCGGCTGAACCCTTGAAAGGGGGCAATTTCATTGGAGGTCAACTGGACACCTTTCTACGAATTATCGGACGCCAGCGTCCGCAAGAACGTCCCCAGGACCCCAGGGGTCTACACGTTCTGGGAGCTCAAGGGCGGGTACTGGAAGTGTTTTTACGTGGGGCAGGCTCTCAACCTTGCCGACCGGCTGCTTCAGCACCTGTCGTCCCAGGAAACCAACAAGCACCTCAAGGAGCGCCTATCCAAACCCAACCAACGGTTCCGGTACACCGAAGTATCCAAGCTCGGCGAGCGCAATGGTATCTTGAAGTACCTGTACGTCACCTATTCCCCGGACTGTAACACCGAGGAGATCCGGGGGGTCGCATTTCCCGTCAATCTTCCCTGATCCAATCAGGATCGTTTCCTGGAACCTGCGACGCCTCCTGCCCGTCAAAATGGTCGGAGGTGGACAAAAGATGGAAAACAAGTCCAGTCGCAAGTGTTCCAGGATGTTCGGCCGGTGGTTCCTGGTGTTGATGGTGGCGGTGGCGCTTCTAACTACAGCCTGCGCCTCCACCAGCGAGCCGAAAGGTGAGGGAACGGGAATCGGCGGGAGCGCCGACGGCGCAAATGACAGCGAGGACCAAACCCCAATCGTTTCCGGCACAGCCTGGGTGGGCCCCCTGGTCAAGTTGAATGGGACGATCTACATCCTGAGCAAGGAGTCTTTAAGCAAGGACCAGGTAGGAACGACCGTCGGGAGTGTAAGGAGGCAGCTGGAAATGGAGACGGACCTCCAGGACGGAGACTCCAACTTTCTCCCACCGGCAACCAAGCTTTACTCGGTTATCGGCAGGACTGCAAACGAAGCCTTGGCCATCCAGACCAAAGGCGAGTACCGGGTGCTGAAACCGGGTCTGGGCCCTGGTGAGATCGGTTACCTGAACTAAAACGCGACACCGAAAATTCAACGATCACCGGTAAGCGAGCGCCGGTAAGCCGGAAAATGCCGGTTACATCAGGAGGCGGAGCGGGCAGGGCGGGATGGATCACTCCCTCCCACCCGCTTCTGCCTTTCCGGCTCTTTTACCTTATAGCCCGCCGGGCCAGAGTAATGAGGGCGCTGCCGAGGGCCAGGATCCCTCTCATGAGGATGCGGGAGCGGCTGCGGCGACGGCGAAAAAGGACCAAAATGACCACCTCCGCGCGTAGGATCTCCAGGCCCGATATTGGGTATGCAATAACTTGTTTACTGGATCAGATCACCGAGGATGGGACCCAGAAACACCGCCCCCAGCGAGATCATCAGTCCGATCACCAGGCCGAGGACAATATACGGCAATAAGTAGACCAGAATTGCCTTGCCGGTGGAGAGACCGTAGCTTTCCCGGATCCCGACGACCTGAAGGATGATCACCCAGATCCCCAGGAGGGCGCCGGCCGTAGGAAGAGGATTCAACTGGGTCGCTTGGGCGATCAGCCCGAAAGGCGCGATCAGGATACCGGGCAGCCGGGCGAAGGCCAGTGTGGAGAGAATCGCTTTGGCCTTCCCCTGCCCCCCCATCAACTCGGCTGACAGGTGCCAGGCGGCCACCATGACCAGGAAGAGGAAGGGGCCTACGAGCAGGGCTCCAAGGAGGGTGAGCTGTTGCCAGAAAGGGCCGATCCTGGTCAAAAACTCCTTCATGGGGGCGGGCAGATCGGAAGACAGGACCGGGGCCGGCTGGAAGATGACCCCGATCAGGCTCACCAGGATGTAGATGCCGATGGCCTGCAGAACGGGGGCTTCCCTGGCGACCTCCCGGAGCGTGGCCACCGGAGTGAAGAGCACTCCGTAGAGGCGGTCGATAAAGCGGTTCAAGTTGGAAAACCCTCCCCCGGCATTTGTTGTTGAGCGTTCCTTTGCCAGTTCAAGGTTCCTCTTTCAGTTCAAAACATTTCTTGGTCAGTTAAACGTTTGTCAGTTCAACGTTCCCCGGGGAAGCCCTTCCAGAGGAGCAAATGCTCCGCGTAAAACCCCAGTCCTTCGAACAGCACCGGAAGCCGCAGTTGCTTTCGGATTCCCAGGGAACCGAACAGCTCAGCCAAGGGGGAGCTTTCCACATAGGTTTTGAGCTGCGGGCGCCCATCGATCCCCACCTGCCGTGCCGCCAGTTCCACGGCGTCATAGAACCCTCCGATATGGTCCACGAGCCCAAGGTTCTTCGCCTGCCGACCGGTGAAGACCCGGCCGGTGGCCAGTTTACGAACCTCGTCCTCCTCGAGATCCCGCCCTTCCGAGACCACCTCGATGAACTGATCGTAGATATCATCCACCATCTCCTGGAAGATGACCCTTTCCTCCTCGGTCAGGTCGCGGGAGGGAGAACCCATATCCTTGAACTCCCCGGCCTTGATCACCTTGGATTCGATTCCGATCTTATCGAACAGGCCGCTTAGGTTCTGGAGTTCCATGATCACCCCGATGCTCCCGGTGATCGTGGCCGGGCCGGCCATGATCGAGTCGGCGGCGCTGGCCACCCAGTATCCCCCCGAAGCGGCCACGTCCCCCAGGGAGGCGATCACCAGCTTGCCGGCCTCCCGCAGCTTCATGACCTCGGTGCGGATCTCTTCGGAGGCGGCGGCGCTCCCTCCGGGACTGTTGATCCGGAGCACCACCGCATCAACCTCCCCGTCTTCCTGGGCGCTCCGGAGCTGCTCGATGACCGAGTCCGCCCCCGGGACCGCCCCGAACAGGGACTGATCCGCCGCTCCGCTGACGATCACTCCCTGGAGATCGATGAACCCGATGAGCCGGCCCGAATCCGCCGCACTCCGCTCCTCGACGGAGGCGGAGAGCCCATAGGCGATGGAGGCCAGGATCAGAACCCCCAATCCGATCAGGATCAGGAGTTTCTTCCGATCCGCCCGATCCGTTCTGCGCACCCGTTCCTCTCCGTCCATCCCTTCGGTACTGTGCATCAGTGCCGCCCCGTCCTTTCGATCATGACCGCCTTGATCGCCGGCCTGGTGCGTCCCGCTGTCGCGATCTGTTGCTGTGTCGCGATTAGCCCCTCCCGCCTGATCCTTCCGCCCCGTCTGATCCAAGCGGCATACCTCCCGGTTTCCGGCCGTGGTTCGTGATCAGCCGGCGATGACCCGCTAATAGCTATGACAAAGTAAGCCGGATTTACTCAGGATTTTTTTCAAGGTCAGGGTTGTAATATACCAAGGTGGCTATGAACATTACGGGCCCGCTCCCGACATTGCCTGGACTACCTGGCCGGCAACCGGTTGAGGGCCGCCGCCGCCTGGGCGCGGGTAGCCGGGAGCAGCGGCCCGAAGCCGCCGTCCCCCATCCCGAGCAGGAGCCCTTCCTGGACCGCCACGGCCACATAGGCCCGGGCGGCAACGGGGATTGCCGCCGCATCCTTGAACGGCAGGGTCCCGCCCCCCCAGGCCAGGGCCTGCTTCTCCTTCCCGGCGGCCCTGACCAGGGCCGTTGCCATCTCCGCCCTGGTCAAGGCTTGGCGGGGACGGAAACTCCCGTCGGAGTCTCCGGTAAGCAAGCCGCCGGCGCGGGCGGCGGCTACGTATGGGAAAGCCCACGACGGAACGGCAGACGCGTCTTTGACTCCCGACAGGTCAGGTTTTGTCGGTCCAGTCAGTGGTACCGTCAGGCCTGCGGCCACAACCAGCATCTTGGCGAACTCGGCCCGGGTGACGGTGTAATCCGGCCGGAAACCCCCGTCTCCGAAGCCGGCGAGGATCCCCCGGCCGGCCAGGCGGAGCACGGCCGCCTCGGCCCAGTGGCCTCCGAGATCCCAGAAGGGGCCTCCCGGGAAGCCCGAGACATTGGGCGTCGCCCAGGCGAAGTATTCCTTGAGCAAGGCAGGCCCTGACAAAAACCGGATGGAGAACCCGCCGTCGGGGGCTCGCGGCCACCCCAGGCTGTTGAAGGAAAATCGCCATCGCCCGGTGCCGGCCCCCTGGCGAAGCGGGAAAAGGGTCAGGACCGTACCGTCCCGATCCCGGACTTCACCGCGCAGGGTTGGGGGATCCTGCCCTTCCGGCAAGCCGCCCTGTGTTCCGGCCTGTGATCCGCCCAGGTACCCGTTCCAGTACACGACCAGGGTTCCGGACACCGTGGTGCCCAGTTCGTAAAGGGTGGGAATCCCCTCGGAGGATTGGACCGTCGGGGCGCTCGGCAGGGCCGGGAAACTCCGGCGTCCGATCTCCTTACCCTGGCTGAAGGCCCTCAACTCGTAGGTTCCTGCGTGGAGATCCCCGAACCAGGAGGAGTCCAGGCGGAATCCGATGCTCTCCGGGCGGGAGGCAGGAGCCGCGACCACGAGCAAGTCACCGAGCAGGCGCCCCGGCGGCCTCGGCAACCACAACTCCAGGGTCACCTCGGCTGGGTCGTTTCCGTTCCATTCGACCCGGATCGAGCCCTCTGCCCGCTGTCCGAGGAAGTAGAAAGCGGGAGGCTCAATCCGGCCCCGGATGTTACCGGGGAGAACAATCAGGGGGATGAGAGGGGCAAGGGGCCGTCCGGCGCCGTCCTGAAGACCGAAGTAATAGGTGCCTGGAAGGACCTTTCCCCAGTCGTTGGTGTTGAAACGGTAGCGGAAGGACGAGTTCTCGAACCCGGGGGTTTCACCGGCGCCGCCGGAGGATACGCCTCCGTCCCCGGAAGAATCGCCGCCCGCCAAGGGAGATTCGGCCGCGGAGAGGGATACTTCCCCCAACGGGGTTTCCTGATCGGCATTGATAAAGACCAGGCGGATCGACGAAGGATGATCGGGGCCGCTCCAGCGCAGAGTCAGGATCCCCTCCGCCTGATCTCCGATCAGGTATCGGCCGGGGAGACCCTCGAACGCAAGCGACCCGATCTGCCCGCGGGGTTCGGAAACGAGGGCTTCCGCGGTACGGAAAAAAGAAGGTGCGATCAGAGACGGGATCGCCAAGGCAAGGATAAGGATAATGAAGGCCGCCGCCGCGATGACCGGTATGAAGAAGGGTTGATTACGCACCAGAATGACCAACTTCCCGCCGCAGGTTCCATTTTCCCCCCCCAGCAGGTCCTGTCCCCGCAGCCGTCCAGGCGGCACGGGTCAGCCCACCGAGCCCACCGGGTGAATTCATGTTAAGGGAACCTCGTCCGAGGGTCAACGGAGCCTGGATTACGGTTGTGTTACTCTTGCGAAACCCTGGGGGGATCCGGCCTGGTCCAGGGGGGTTGAGGAGCCGTCGCGGCCTCGGCCGGAGGTGCCGTCGTCCCCGGCCTGCTGCTCCGCGTGGGCCAGGGCCGCGGCGATGAATCCGTTAAAGAGAGGCTGAGGGCGGTTGGGACGGGAGGTGAACTCCGG
>JACPQU010000065.1 GCA_016190305.1 Bacillota bacterium | reverse complement strand
TGATTGCGGATGAGTCCATCGGAGAGCCCAGCGGGCTGCAAGAGGGAGTGCGGGTGCTGAGGGTTCCCATTCTGCAGACCGCCCGGGAAAAGGTGGGCCGGGAGATCACGGCCAACGTGGTGGCCCTGGGAGTCCTGGCCGTGATCACCGAAGCGGTAAGCCGGCCGGCATTGCAGGAGGCCGTCTTGGCCCGGGTTCCCAAAGGTACCACCGAGCTCAATATCAAGGCCCTCAGTTGCGGTTTCGAGCTCGCCGAAGCCTGAAACATGAACGGTGCCGGGTCCGTTCCCGGGTCCGGTTCTTGGGTCCATAGATCGGGAAATCTATTGCTTGAGAAGTAAGGAGAACGCGGCCGGGTTCATTTTGAGCCCGGCCGGCGGCCTTTTCAGAGCGCGAAGATCGTCGGCCTATACATCAGATCATCGGCCCCGGAGATCATCCCATGGGCCGAAATACCAGACCATCGGCAGTGTATAAGGAGGCGGAGGGATTGAGGGATCTTGATGCTCAGCCGCCTGTGACTTCCGAATCGGGGACACCCTTGACCACCTACGGGAGGGGGGAGAGCCAGGGTGGATCCAGCCGCGAAAACGGTCGTGCGAACGGTCGCGGAAACGGCCACGAATTGCTGGCCGATCTCCATTCCCTCCTGGAGCGGATTTGCAGGGAAGAACGCCATCCCCAGGCCCTCCACGAACTCCTCTCGCGGCCGGCGAGGTTCCTGGAAGTAAACTTCCCTGTCACCGGCGTCGATGGAAAGACACGGGTGTACAAGGGGTATCGATGCCAACACAGCGATCTTCTGGGCCCTGGAAAGGGCGGGCTGCGGTATCATCCCGACGTGGACGGATCGGAAATCACCGCTCTGGCCCTCCTGATGACGATTAAATGCGCGCTCCTTGAACTGCCCTTCGGAGGGGCCAAGGGAGGGGTCGTCTGCCGGCCGAAGGAGCTGTCCCGCCGGGATCTGGAGGAATTGACCCGGGCCTTTACCAGGGCCATCGCCGGCTTCATCGGCCCGGAGACGGATATCCCCGCTCCGGACATGTATACCGACGCCGGAGTGATGGCCTGGATCGCGGACGAGTACAGCCGTCTGCAGGGCCGGAACGAGTGGGGGGTTGTGACCGGCAAGCCCGAGGGGATGGGCGGCCTCGCCGCCCGCGGAACCGCCACCTCCCTGGGCTGCGTGATCGCCGCCCGGGAGGCCGCGTGGGCGGTCGGGATTCCCATGGAGGGTGCCCGCGTGGTGATTCAGGGCTACGGCAATGTCGGCTCCAACGCCGCCGTCTTCCTGGCGGAAATGGGGGCGCGAATCGTGGCCGCCGGTGATTCCGCCGGGAGCATCCATCATCCCGACGGGCTTGACCCCGAGGCCCTCAGGGAACATAAAACGATAGGGGGATCGGTGGCCGGGTTCCGTCCGGGAAGGGAGATCACCGGCGAGGAGCTGCTCGAGGTTCCCTGTGAGATCCTGATCCCGGCCGCCCTGGAGAACCAGATCCACGAAGGCAACGCCGCCAGGATCAACGCCCGGATCGTGGCCGAGGGGGCCAACGGGCCGACCAGCGCAGCCGGACAAAGGATCCTGAGGGAACGCCGCATCCTGGTGATCCCGGACATCCTGGCCAACGGAGGCGGCGTGGTGGCGTCATACCTGGAGTGGGTCCAGAATCTCACCCGGCGCCGCTGGCGGCCGAAGGAGATCCAGGAAGAACTCGAACAGCGGATGGTCGCCGCTTTCCGGAAGGTCTACGCCCGCTACCGGGAAAAGGGCGGAACCATGCGCGAGGCTGCTTACGCCATCGCCCTGGCCAGGCTGGCCGAGGCCGCTTCCCTTCGCGGTTGGGTCCGCTGAGCGACGGGCCGCTGATCTTTCCGTTTCAGACCGGCGGCGGACCGGTCTCCGGTCATTTTACGGCAGGAAACAGCCGCCCTCGAAGCGAACAGGATCGCCCGGACTAGAGAGTACCAGCCGAGATTGGTTCGAACCAGCCGAGTTCGGTTCGAAACGGCAGATCCAGGCATCGAGGGGGAAAAGGGTTGGCCTCGTCCGGGGATAAGCGTTCATTCGGTTCGGGGGCGTCCTCCTTGCGGGAGGCGCAGGATCGCTGGCGAAAGACCACCCTCCACCAGGTGACCTCCAGGTTTCCGGAACGGAAGAAAGATTTTCAAAACACCTCCGGCCTGGAACTGGAGGCCCTCTACACGCCCGCACACCTGGAGGGTCTGGACTACGAGCGGGACCTGGGGTTTCCCGGGGAATATCCCTTCACCCGCGGGATCCAGCCTAACATGTACCGGGGTCGTTTCTGGACCATGCGTCAGTATGCCGGTTTCGCCACCGCCGAGGAATCCAACCGGCGGTACCGCTACCTGCTCGAACAAGGGCAGACCGGCCTCAGCGTGGCCTTTGACCTCCCCACGCAGATTGCCTACGACTCGGACCATTCCCTTGCCCGCGGTGAAGTGGGGAAGGTCGGGGTGGCGATCGATTCCCTGGCGGATATGGAGATCCTGCTCGAGGGAATCCCCCTCGACCGGGTGAGCACCTCCATGACCATCAATGCCCCCGCCGCCATTCTGCTGGCCGCGTACCTGGCGGTGGCGGAAAAGCAGGGGGTATCCTTCGATCGGGTTTCCGGGACGATCCAGAATGATATCCTGAAAGAGTACGTGGCCCGGGGGACCTACGTCTTTCCTCCCAAGCCTTCAATGCGCCTGATCACCGATATCTTCGCCTACTGCGCCGAGAAGGTTCCCAACTGGAACACCATCAGCATCAGCGGCTACCATATCCGGGAAGCTGGAGCCACGGCGGTCCAGGAGATCGCTTTCACCCTGGCCAACGGGATCGCCTACGTCCAGGCGGCGATCGATACCGGGCAGGCGGTGGACGAGTTCGCCCCCCGGCTTTCCTTCTTCTTCAACAGCCACATTGACTTCCTGGAGGAGATCGCCAAGTTCCGCGCGGCCCGGCGGCTGTGGGCCAGGATCATGCGGG
>JACPQU010000057.1 GCA_016190305.1 Bacillota bacterium | reverse complement strand
GGTTTCATCGGCGCCGTGCTGATCGGCCAGGTAGCCACCGAGGTGGGGATCTTCGTCCCGGAGGTGCTTCTCTATGCGGCGGTGGCGGCCATCGGGGTATTCGTCACCCCCAGCTTCGAACTGGGCCTGGCGATTAGGGTGATGGCCATCTTCCTGCTGGTCATCACCGGGTTCTTGAAGCTCCCCGGGTTTTTGTTCGGGAGCGGTATGCTCCTGCTCCTTTTCGTATCCACGCGATCCTTCGGGGTGCCCTACCTCTGGCCGCTGGTGCCCCTGGAATTTGGGGCCTTGAAGGATCTCCTGTTCCGCAAGCCTGTCCCCCTCAGACTCTACCGCCCGTCGGTCCTTCGTCCAGGTGACCGCACAAGCCAGCCTAATCCAGAACCGGAGCCGAGCCGGTAAACCGGAACAGTTGAAAATCCGGAACAGTCGAAATTCGGGACCTTCAGACATTCCAGACGAACCAGCCTAACTCCCCTTCGCCTGTGTTCCCGGGTTTCCCCATGGTATCATTAGGGAGGCCCGAATTCCTCTTTAGGATAGGCCCGATAGGTCATCCGCAATGGGCGTCTCCCAGGATGGATGAGCCGCCGGCATGGACGATGGATGAACGCTTGGAACCGGCAGGACAAATAAAGATCCGCAAGCTGGATCTGTGACAGCGGCCACCCGGTTCTGGTACGCTGCTCCCGGAGGGGAAGCATATGGATCTACCAGGGAGGCGGCGCCCGGAGGTTCCTGAGGAATGCCTGACGCTTCCTGGGCGGCATCCGGCGCATCATGGGCGCCCCGCGGTGGATGAACCGGTTCGGGGGGCATTCCCACCGGAGATCGCGGACCTCCTGGAGGAGATCGCCGCGTGGTGCTGTGCCGAAGGGATCCGGGCCGCCCTTGTCGGAGGCTCGGTCCGAAACCTTTTGCTCGGCCTGAAAATGGGCGGGGACCTGGACCTGGCGGTGGAAGGGGATGCCGAAGCCCTGGGAAGTTACCTGGCGCGCGCTCGGGGGGGCGAATCGATCCCTCATCCCGCCTTTGGTACCTGTACAGTGGAAATTCCGGAGATCGGCCGGGTCGATCTGGCCTCGACCAGGACTGAAATCTATCCATCTCCCGGGGACCTTCCCAGGGTTCGCCCGGCGAGGCTGGAAGACGATCTCCTGCGACGTGACTTCTCGGTGAACGCGATGGCTCTTCCCCTGAAAAAGGGGGGAGGCACCGGTAATCTGGTCGATCCGTGCGGGGGGGCAGGAGACCTTGATGCAAGGGTGCTGAAGGTCCTGCACCCGCAGAGCTTCAGCGACGATCCCACCCGCCTTTTCAGGGGGGTCCGCCTGGCGGCCAGGCTCGGTTTCCGGCTGGACAAGCAGACCGGCATCCTTTTCCGCGAGGCGCTTCGCGGCGGTTATCTCGATCCGGTGAGCGGGGAGAGGGTCTTCCGGGAGCTTTGCCTGGCGGCGGCGGAATCGGCGGCGGCAAGGGTCTTCACCGCTTTCGCCAAGCACGGTCTCCTGGCGGCGTCGTTCCGGACCGCCCGGATCTTCAAGGGCGTTGAATCCAGGTTCGCACGGGTGCAGGATATCCTCGAACCACACCTGTGGATCAGGGCAGGCGATGCCAGGCGTCCCTCCCGCACCCCGGAGCCGGTGCTGGCATTTCTGGCCACCGCCCTCTGGCCCTGCGAGATGGAGACGGCCTGGGCGGCGGCGGAGAGGCTGTCCCTGAGCCGGGGCAGGAGGGAAAAGCTGGTCTGCGTGTTGAACGAAGGACGGAAGATCCTGCGTGGTCTGCGCAGACCGAACGTTTCCCCGGATCGGAGGGAAGAACTGCTGGAGGCCTGGCCGCCTGAAGGCCTGGCCGTACTGGCGGCCGTCGGCGGTGAGCAGATCACCGAGCAGATCCGGGAGCACCTTCGACGGCGGTAATACCGTCCCGGTACCCCAGAGCGGGTTTCGCCGGACGGGGGAAAGGAGAGCTTTTTTCATGAGCGGTTTTCTGGGGCTGGGTCCCGATCTCTTGATCCGGATTCCGGCCCTGGTGGCGGCCCTGACCATCCATGAATACGCCCACGCCAGGGTAGCATTGGCGATGGGCGATCCCACCCCCAAGCACGCCGGGAGAGTGACTCTGAATCCCCTGGCGCACCTGGATCCCATCGGGATGATCATGCTCTGGATCACCAGTTTCGGATGGGGTAGGCCGGTGGAGGTGAACCCGGCCAACTTCAGGGGTGATCGCGAGCGGGGAATGATGGCGGTCGCCGCCGCCGGGCCGCTTTCCAACTTGGGCCTGGCGCTGGTCTCGGCTTTGATCCTTTCGTACGCACCGGTGATGCCCGCGGCGGTCTCCGGTTTCCTGGCCGTATCCATCCGGATGAACGTCTTCCTGGCGGTCTTCAACCTCATCCCGCTGCCCCCCCTCGACGGCTCGAAGGTCCTGTTTGGAATTCTGCCGCGACGCATCGCTTACGAGTATTTCGCACGGGTGCAGGCAATGGGACCCTTTCTGCTGCTGCTGCTGGTCTTCAGCGGGGCTCTATGGAGGGTGCTGGGCCCGCTGGCTTTCGGCATGGAGCGATTGATCCTCAGGATTGCGGGATTTTGATGGTAGGAAAGGATGGCGAAGCAAAATTGGCCGTGAAAGGACGGATCCTCAGCGGGATGCGGCCGACCGGCCGGCTCCACTTGGGGAACTGGCTGGGAGCCCTCAGCAACTGGGTCCGGCTCCAGGAAGAGTTCGAGTGTTTTTACTGCATCGTGG